>JBBRTN010000018.1:0-13324 GCA_038244395.1 Ignavibacteria bacterium | reverse complement strand
TCAAAATGCAACTTACGGCTTACTAAAGAATGAAGCTGACATTGCCATTATAGTCGGAGGGTATAATAGTTCAAACACTTCTCATATAGTCGAACTATTCGAAAGCAAATTTTCGACATATTTTATTTCATCCGAAAATAAAATTCTTTCAAAAGATCTGATAAGCCATTTTAATGTTCATACTCAGACCGAACTGACAACGGAAAATTTTCTTCCTCAAAAAAATCCGGTAAAGATTATTTTAACAAGTGGCGCATCCTGTCCTGACTCAATTGTTGATGACGTACTTCAGAAGATCTTATCCTATTTTGAAAATACAAAGAGCATTCAAATGGTTATGAACGAGTTTGATTAGATTAAAACGAAATTTATTAAACCCGTATAACTATTGAGAACTCAAACAAAACAATCTCAGGAATATCTTACTTCTCATCTTGCACTTGAATTACTGAAGGAAGGTAACAAGCGATTTGTAAACAATATTAAAATTCACCGCAATTTACTCCAGCAGGTTAACGAAACTTCAGCCAACCAATTTCCATTTGCGACAATACTAAGCTGCATTGACTCACGAACTTCGGCAGAATTAATTTTTGACCAGGGGCTCGGTGATATTTTCAGCATCCGCATCGCAGGTAATATTCTTAATGATGATATTTTAGGCAGCATGGAATTTGCCTGTAAAATTGCGGGCTCGAAGCTGATTGTCGTATTAGGTCATACAAAGTGCGGAGCAATTACCGGAGCATGTGATGACATCAAGCTCGGTCATTTGACTTCTTTGATTGATAAAATTAAACCATCCATTGAAATTGAAACGCAGACATTGACTGAGAGGAACAGTAAAAATATTAAATTCGTCGAAAACGTTACTATCAACAATATAAATCTTTCGGTCGAAGGTATAAGAAGGAGAAGCGGAATATTATCAGAAATGGAAATTGAAAATAAAATAAAAATAGTCGGCGGAATTTATGATGTAGAAACAGGAATGGTTACTTTTACTAAGCCATGAGCAGAATCATAAAAAATGGTGTGAGCGATGATTTAACAAACAGCCGGCAGAATTTTGTAATCCCCGCACTGGCAGCTGAATTAAACCAGGTAGATGAAATTAAGAAACTGAATGAGTATGTTATTGAGTGGATTAATAATGCGGATAAAGAAATTCACGAGCATTTGAAATGGCAGCTTCTTGCGACTCCGAAATATTTCCGTCCTATTACAATTTTTACATGTCATAAAGCAGTTACTGCTAAACCTGTTTCGGAAGAAGTATTTAAATCAGCCGTCGCATTGGAATTTGTGCATAATGTTTCGTTAATCATTGACGATATTCTCGATCGTTCAAGATTCAGAAGAGGAAAGCTGTCTCTGCATTGTAAATTCGGATTACTGCCGGCATTAATGGTTTCAGGATATTTGTATTCAGCTGCTTCTAAAATTGTTGCTGACGATCCGTACGGTGTAAGATTGCTGGCTGAGCTAATGCAGAGATTAGGAATTGCCGAGTGTGTTCAATGGCGTTTGAGAAAGCAGCCGCTTGGAGTTGAAGACTGGCGAAAGATTGCTTCGGAGGATACGGGCTCTATGTTTGAGATCTGCGCCCGTCTTGGAACGAGGGATAACCGGCTGTTAAAGTTCGGAAATTTACTGGGAATGCTTTATCACGGATGCGATGATGTCGGAGATATAAGAGGTGACGCTAAGCTGGGCGGTACTGGGAGCGAGGACATACGTGACAGAATACTTACGCTGCCGGCAGCTATTGCAATTAAAGACTTCAGGGTTGCCGCTTTATTCGGCAGTGATGATAAAAACAATTCTTCATTGCTTAATAAAAAATTTTTTGAAGCCCTTGAAGAATCTGAAGATTATCTTGACAGCATAGCAGAGGAAGCAAAAAAGGAAGCTGTTGAGAATTCAAACAATCCGGATACACTTCTTGAGCTGATCAAATGTACACGCCTTTTATCGGGAAGAGAAAACTGAAATTAATTTTTAGCCTTTGCTCTTCGTTTACTTTTGAGATTTTTGGTAGTGGCTGAAGACTTTGTTAATTCACTTTCAAAATTATCCGAATACACTCCGGGCAAAGTGCTTACCTGGCGAATAAATTTTTTGCTGCTGTCGGAAATATTTCCAATGACTTTATTTCTGTCAGTCTTTGAAGTAATTTTAAGCAGCTCGGAGTTTACTTCACTGCTGAATTTTGAAGCGTGATCAATCCACTGTTTCCAGAATTCAATTCCGGCATTCATTGATGCAACCTGAACCCGGGCTGATTCCACTAATACTTCGAGTACTTTATCTGTATTGGTTGACATGATATTTTTTTTAAAAGTTTATAAATATTTTTAAGCTTCAACGCTTTCTTTCAAAAACATTTTCTGAAATTCTCTTTTCTTCCTGTTCTTCCAGTTACCTTTATGATATGCATAGCCGGCAATCAGAGGCATTGCAATGGTAGCTTCACAGTATACCATTTGTTCATATGTCATATCAACCTTTCCCCATGAGCTTGCTTCTTTTAATGTGGAACCGGAAAGGGCACCGTCCCTGTCATCTGCGACGGTGATCTGTATAGCATACTTGTGCATTGGTACTTCCTTATTAAGAATCTCTGCGGCTACAACAGTATCCTGCGCGAAATTTTTCGGAACGCCTCCTCCTACCATGAACAGGCCTGACTCATTTGCTTCGAGTTTTATTTTTGTAAGTTCAAGAAAATCTTTTGCCGAATCGAGAGACACGTGCGAGTCAGGATTATGAAACTGATGATGAACGAATCCGAATCCCGCCGAGCAATCGGAAAACGCCGGGACGAAAATAGGAACATTATTTTCATATGCGGCAAGTACTACCGAGTCTTTATTTTTTCCGTTTTTAGAAAGATATTCACCCATATGCCAGATAAATTCGCGTGATGAATAAGGTCTGTGCTCGAGAGAGTCGCAGATCTTTCCGATCACCATGTCGCATACTCTCAGGTCTTCCTCATCAATGTAAGTATCGTATATTCTGTCAATCATCAGTTCGCGCATTTCATTGTCATCGACGAACTGTGAGCCCTTGTAATGCTTGAATCCCAGCCCTTCGAAGAAATCCTGGTCGGCTATTATCGCGCCGGTGGAAACTATCGCATCCACCATATTATTTCTCACCATATCAACTACGACATTTTTTAAACCGGCTGAAAATAAAGATCCGGCAAGACAAAGCATCACAGAGCAGTTTTTGTCGGCGAGCATCATATCATAATAATCCGCCGCGGTCGCAAGGTCTCTCGATGAGAAAGCCATATTTTTCATGTCGTCAACAAGTGAGATCACGTTATGCTTCTTTATGTCAATGTGCTGTATGGTTTCTTTCAGATAATCTTTTTTGGTCTTCATGAATGTTTTGATTTTTGGTTTGTATTAATTTGTTTTCTGATAATATAAAAATTTTATCTGTGTTATAAAATGAAGTTATACTAGCAAAAGAAGTTGTCTGAATTAGGATTTATTTGATTAGAGAATTAAAGGATTAAAATAATTGAGTCGAATCTTTACTAACAAAAGAAGTTGTCTGAATTAGGATTTATTTGATTAGAGGATTAAAGGATTAAAATAATTGAGTCGAATCTTTACAATCAAAAAATTTATTCAATTGTTTCTTATGCTTCATATTAGGATTTTTGTATAAATTTTTATTTGGCAAAAGATTTATTAATAGCGCAGGTCGGCAAGAGAAAGCTTGAACTTTCAAATCTCAAAAAGATTCTTTTTCCTGATGATGACATCGTCAAGGCACAGGTAATCGAGTATTATCTGAAAATAGCTCCGACAATACTGAACCACATAAAGGGAAGACCTCTTTCCCTGGTGCGTTTTCCGGACGGAATTTACGGTGAAAAATTCTTTCAGAAAAACCGACCCGACTGGGCACCGGACTGGATTGAGTATGTAGCGCTCGGCAGTGATGAAAATGAAAAAAAAGATTATATCATTGCAACTGAAGAAGCGGTTCTGGTATGGCTTGCAAACCTTGCGTGCCTGGAAGTTCACCAGATGCATTCAAAAAAACCTCATTATGACAAACCTGATTACATGGTGTTTGACCTTGACCCGCCGGAAGGATATAAATTTGAGGACGTTGTCGAAATCGCGATTAACCTGAAGACTCATCTTGAAAATTACGGATACCATACTTTTGCAAAGACAACCGGCGGAAAGGGAATTCATGTTATCACACCAATTGAGCAGAGATGGGATTTTCATACTGTCTTTGAGGCAGCGCAGGCAATTGCAAATCCGTTTGTCGAGCAGTATTCAAACTTAACACTTCACATTAAAAAAGATGCGAGAAAGGGAAGAGTACTTGTTGACATTTACAGGATAAGACAGGGACAGTCAATTATTTCTCCATACAGTCTCAGGGGAAATAAGGGAGCTCCGGTTTCAATGCCATTGCCCTGGGAGAAGATTGAGAAATTAAAAGACCCTCGTGAATATAATTTAATCAATGTTCCCGAAATTGTAATTACTGAAGGTGATGCATGGGAAGGAATTTCAGCATACTCCACCGAACTTCATACAGAACGCACATCAAAGAAAAAACCAACCATAAAAGATTTAAAGCCTTCAAAAAAATATAAGACGCCTGAACAGCTTGAAAAGTATTCTACCAAGAGAGATTTCGAAAAGACTCCTGAACCAATTTCAAAAATAATTGAAGGAAAAGGAAACCAGTTTGTAGTACACCGCCATCATGCATCAAGAATGCATTATGATTTGCGTCTTGAAAAAGACGGAGTTTTAAAATCATGGGCAGTTCCAAAAGGACTACCGCCGGCACCGGGAATAAAGCGCCTCGCAGTACAGACGGAAGACCATCCGATGGAGTACCTAAAGTTTGAAGGGACAATTCCGAAAGGGCTGTATGGCGGCGGAGATATGTGGGTCTATGCATCGGGAAGATATGAAATAACAAAGGATAAGAAAGACGGTTTCTATTTTCGGCTGCACAGTCCTGCAGTGAGCGGAGAATACAGGATTCATAATATTAAAAATAAGGACTGGCTAATGGAGAGGGTGGACAGGCCGCAAGTGGACTGGATTCACGAACCTGTAGAACCAATGCTAGCACAGTCCAGAAAGGATGGTCCCGTCTCGGAGGATTTTATTTATGAAGTGAAGTGGGACGGAATAAGAGTAATCGTATCGTTGGATGAAGATAAGATAACATTAAGAAGCAGAAATAATATTGACCTTACTGCGAAATTCCCCGAGCTCTTATCCGCGGAAAAATCTTTCCGCGGTACGTGCGGAGTCTTTGACGGAGAGATTGTCTGTCTTGATGAAAAAGGAAAACCTGATTTCAAAGAAGTCATTCACCGTATGCAGCGCTCACACGAAGGAGATATTCAGAGAGCAACGAAAAAAAATCCTGCTTACTGTTACCTGTTTGATTTACTTTATCTTGACGGAAGGGCAGTAATGAATGAACCGCTACTGAGAAGGCGTGAGTGGCTGAAGGATGCAGTAAAAAAAGATTCTTCATACAGACTAAGTGAGATTGTCGAAGACGGTCCGGGTTTATTTGCGGCAGCAGCTGAGCTCGGACTCGAAGGAATAATGGCTAAGGAAAAGAACAGCAGGTATACCACCGGCAAACGAAGTGACAGCTGGTTTAAGATAAAAGTAAGACAGACGGCGGAGAGTCATGTAATTGGTTATACAAAAGGTAAAGGCAACCGCGACGAATTATTTGGCGCGCTCCATCTGGCGGATATTGTCGATGGCGAATTTATCTTCAGAGGAAAAGTCGGTAACGGATTCGATACAAAGAATATGAAGGAAGTTTACTCCGAATTAAAAAAAATAAAAGAGATCAAAAAACCGGTTAAAGAAAAAGTTCTTGATGAAGCAAAAACAATATGGATCGAGCCGAAGTTAGTTTGTGAAATTGAGTATGCGTCTATTACAAAAGACGGCGCGTATCGCGAGGGGGTTTTTGTGAGGCTGAGACCGGACTTGGTCAATTAAGAATTATAAATGTTTGAATTGTTTTTGGGACGATTGTTCAAGCTGCAAGTGAACTTTTAATTTCTAAAATGAAATAAGAAATTATAAATTTTATATTAATTTACAGAAGCAATTGCTTTTGCAAGGCAATTGAACCGCTTCCGTACAGAGATAAAGAATTCAAGATGATGGAAGTTTAAAACACCGGTCATTATATTTTCTTAAACAATGAAGCCGAGGTCGCAAGAGCGATGAGAAAGTTTTTGACTGAGAAATAAAGTTTTCAAAAAAATTTAATCTGAGTATGCTGCTTAATGCTGCTTTCCCATATTATATTTTCATTTTATAATATTTTTAAATAAAGTAAATTGATTAAATTTACTTCTGAAAATATTTATGTTTGAAAGTTTTGTCCAGACAAAAATCCGTAATGAGAATGAGATAATTAATGCTGCGACAGAGTTTTCGAGGGAGAGCATTTTAAAATCAGGATTATCCGATTTTTCTAAGAATTATTTGATTTATGATTTTCCTGAGAAGACTGTTAAAAGCGAGTTTCTTCCGAGAATTGAAAAATCAAACAAGCTTTTTTTAAATTATGTTATAAGACCAAAGTGGACATTACTCGCATTTTTGTTTGGTAATTTTGAGTCACGCCCTCCTAATGAAATAATCAACCGGCTCTCGCTGTTTCCTTTTTATAAATTTTATGTGGATGCGGTATCTGATTTTATAAAAGATAATTCGCAGATCTTTGTGACAAAACACGAGATAACGGAAATTATAGATGAGACAAACAAAGTTATTTATGATAAGCTTACGGTTGATATCAGCGGCATAAAAATCAAGAATTTTTTTCTGCAGATTTTCAATCTTAAATATGAAGCCGGGTCAAATAATAATAACAATAATTACAATCTGGAATCGACCATTCCTTATTCATTTCTGAAAATCTTTCTTGAAGACAAATCTTATCCCGACCTTATTAAAAAATTCAAAGTAATTGGAGACCTTTCGGAAGATTCTGAAATCAGCCTAAAGGATATAATTAAAATTCTTACCGGAAAATATAATTCCGCAGAAAAGTCCGTGAATAAATCAGTTGAAGCACCAGTTGAAGAACAAATACAAGAACAAATTGAAGAGTCAGCAGAGAAATTTATTGAAACAGATTCTGATGAAATAATAATTAGCGATGTAAAGAAAGATGCCTCCGGGAAAACTATAACCGGTAAACTTTCTGTCACGAAAGAAATTTTAATCTTAGATAAGGATGAAAAAATTGTGCAAAAAAACATTAAACAAGAAAAATTTATACAAGAGAACATTGCACAAGAGAACATTAAACAAGAGGGTATGAAACCGGGAGAAGCGGCGGAAGAAATATATTCAGAAGGACTTATAAAAGCAAATAAAGAAGCAGAAGCTAAAAGTAAAGAAGAGAATAATAATCTTCCTGAAGCAGAACAAAAAAGAAATCAGATTTTAAAAGACCTGTTTGACAAAAAGCACTTCCAGAAGATATTAAATAAAGTTTACAAACTGGATTTAATTAACAGTGAAAAATCATTCGATAAATTAAGCGAATATAAAACATGGAAAGAGGCATCATACCATCTTAAGGAAATTTTCCGAAACAACAGGGTTGATATTTACAATAAGGATGTAATGAAATTTGTAAATGTTTTAAATGATTATTTTAAACAAAAGGAGTAAAATTGTTTTTAGATTATGCCAAGATTTATGTCAAGTCGGGCGCAGGCGGTAACGGATGCGTAAGTTTTCGAAGAGAAAAGTATGTCCCAAAAGGAGGACCTAACGGGGGCGACGGCGGCAAGGGAGGTGATATAATTTTTAAAGCCACTTCGCAGCTTTCCACTCTGATTGATTTCCGTTACAAAGCGCATTACAAGGCGCAGCGTGGTGAACACGGCGAAGGCGGACTCAAGACAGGTAAAAACGGAAAGGATGAAATTATTCTTGTGCCGCGTGGAAGCATTATAAAAAATTCAGAGACCGGTGAAGTTATGGCTGAGCTGCTAAATGAAGGTGAAGAATCTGTAATACTAAAAGGAGGCCGCGGAGGAAAAGGCAACAATCATTTCAAGACATCTACAAACCAGGCGCCACGAACAGCCCAGCCCGGCGAGAAGTTTCAGGAAGAAACAATTCTAATAGAATTGAAATTAATTGCGGATGTGGGGCTTGTTGGTTTTCCTAACGCAGGTAAGTCTACTTTGATTTCAAAAATTTCCGCTGCAAAACCAAAGATTGCGGATTATGCATTTACAACGCTCACTCCAAACCTCGGAATAGTCCGGTTCAAAGAGGATGATTCATTTGTTGTCGCAGACATTCCCGGAATTATAGAAGGAGCATCAGACGGTAAAGGGCTTGGTCTCCAGTTTCTAAGACATATAGAAAGGACTAGACTTCTATTGTTTCTGATTGATTCGACTTCCCTCACTGGCGCGAAATTAAAGAAAGACCTTCTCAAAGATTATGACACTCTTTTAAAAGAATTAAAAAATTATGAAGCTGACCTGATGGATAAGCCGCGAATAATCTGCTTTACTAAAACGGATGCGATAAATGATGAACTGAAAATAAAACTCGGTAAATTAAAAATGAAAGAAGATAAAATATTAATTTCATCCGTGTCCGGTGAAAATCTGGAAGAGCTGAAAGAAATGATCTGGAAAAAGCTGAAACAGTTAGACAGCAAAACTTAACTTCATATTTAAATACAAAAACTAAAAAATGCCTAAGCCTGCCGTATTAATTTCTAATGACGATGGAATTGAATCTGACGGAATAAAAGCGTTGTGGCGTGAGATAAGAAAATTTGCCGAAGTTTATGTCGTTGCTCCGCATGCACAGCAAAGCGCAGTGGGACATGCTATTACTGTTTCTAATCCAATCAGGGCAAGAAGAAATTTAATAGATAAGGATTTCTATGGATATGCAGTAGAAGGAACTCCGGCAGATTCAGTCAAACTTGCAGTCAGAAATCTTTTAAAAGACAAAAAAATAGATTTGCTGATGTCGGGAATTAATCACGGTTCGAATACGGCAATAAATACTATTTACTCAGGAACTGTTTCAGCTGCTACTGAAGGAACAATACTGGGCATTCCCTCCGTCGCCATTTCCCTTGGAAGTTTTACATACAATGATTTTACTTACGCGGCAAAATTTGCCGGTAAAATTGCAAAGGAAGTTCTGAAAAACGGACTGCCGAAAGGAACACTTCTAAATGTAAACATTCCTCCTGTTCAAAAAAATAAAATCAAAGGCATACTTATTACGAAGCAGGGAAAATCTTTTTGGGATGATTACTATGACAGGAGATTAGATCCGAATAAAAGAGAATATTTCTGGCTTACAGGAAAAATGAAAGTGCTTGATGAGACGAAGGAATTTGACGAAATCGCAGTGAGTGAAAATTATGTTTCAGTAACCCCGATACATTATGATCTGACTGATTATAAAATGCTGGAAGTGCTGAAAGAGTGGAAATTAAAAAAGTAAACCTGACAGAATTAAAACCTGCCAGGCTTAACTAAAATTCTGATTCAAAAAAATTTATCCTGCAATCTGTTTCTTCACCCACTTGGTAGTAACGGACTTAGGCCTGATAATCGGAGCTCCCATTGCCCGGGCAAGAATTAACTGAGATGAAAATCCGAGAATTCTCGAGACGCCAAAGAGTACTGTATAAAATTCATATTCTTTTATTCCGTAATGATAAAGTAATGAACCGCTTGCCGCATCAACATTAGGCCACGGATCTTTTGCCTTTCCCTGTGCAACGAGTAAATCAGGTACGATTTCGAATAACTGCTTAACGATTTTAAACATTTCATCATCAGGAATTGTATTTTTTCCGAATTCCAAAAAGGCTGTGAATCTCGGATCGGTAATCCTTAGTACAGGATGTCCGTATCCTGACACTACCCTGTTATTATCCAGTAATTTTTGGCAGTACGCTTTTACTTCTTCATCTGTCGGCGAATGACCAATCTCTTCACGCATCCTTACAATAAACTTAAGGCATTCCTGATTTGCAAGTCCGTGCAGAGGACCTGCTAATCCGTTCAATGCTCCGCTGATTGAATAATATGCATCGGATAAAGCAGATGAAATTACAAGACATGTGAAAGCGCTGACATTGCCTCCTTCGTGGTCGCTGTGAAGGACCATGTAGAGTCGCATTAATTTTGCAAATGTACCGTCGTCGTCTTTTATTCCAAGCATCCTGGCAAAATTAGCTGCCCAGTCTAAATTTTTGTCAGGTGATATCATATCGCCTTTATCAAATTTTTTCCTGTAAATATATGAAGCAATTCCGGGGACCCGAGCAATTATATTCAAACAATCTTCATACATTGCTTCCCATAGATTGTCACGGTTTGTTCCTTTGTCATAAAGTTTTCTGAACTCGGATTCTTTTTCCATGCAGAGAATTGCAGTGCTGAACATTACCATCGGATGTGTATCCTTTGGCATTGAATCCAGAACATCCTTTACATATAAAGGAACTTCGCTTCTTTTAAACAAGTCATCCTGAAGATCCTTAAGCGCTTTTTCGTCCGGAAGCTCTCCGGTAAGAAGTAAATAAAATATTTCTTCAGGTAATTTTTGTGTAAGTTCAAGGATTGGAATTCCTCTTATAATTAAACCGGTATCCAATCCGACTTCAGATGTATCACAAATTAATCCCTTTACTCCTCTCATTCCTCCGTAAAGCTGGTCAATCGTAACCGAGTCAATGACTTTCTGACCACTGCTTTTTACGATTGATTTTGCTTCATCTCTCAATGCCGGAATTTGGGAGATAAGTTTTTCTTTTAATAGTTTCGACATTTAATTTTATAGTTTGTTAAGAATTATTTTACAATATAATTCATTTCGTTTTAAGTAAAAAGTTATGAAATCTTACTCAACATTTTTTTTGTGCATGCAACTAAAATGATTTTGAAAAATGATTGTCGGAGCACATATACTGAAGATATCACACGGTTTTCCAACAACTCAGACTTTCATTCTAAATTTTAAGATACATTTTCTCTATTTGTTCTTTAAATTTTTCCTCAACAAATTTTCTTTTAATTTTCAGTGTAGGAGTAAGCTCTCCTCCTTCAATGCTGAAAGGTCCTTCAAGAAGTGTAAATTTTTTAACTCTCTCATAATTTGATAAATCTTTTTGAAGATCATTTATATCTTTTTGAATAAGTTTCTGAAGTGAACTGTCATTCAACAGTTCGGCATAAGAATTAAATTTTATATTATTCTTCTTTGAATAAGAAATAAGTTCGGTCTTATCCGGTACAATAACGGCAGTAACATACATTCTTTCATTCCCGATAATTAAAATATTTTCTGCATAAGGCAATCTTCCGATCAGTTCTTCAATTTGTGCAGGAGCTATATATTTTCCCCCCGATGATTTTATCAAGGATTTTTTCCTGTCGGTAATTTTAACGTATCCTTCCTTATCAATTTCGCCTATGTCTCCGGTATAAAGCCATTCATCTATGATGGTTGATTCAGTATTTTTTTTGTCGTTATAATATCCTGACATTACTAATTCGCCCCTGACTAAAATTTCGTTATCTCCGGAAAGTTTGATATCAACTCCGTTAAGAGGTTTTCCCACTGTTCCGGTTTTATTCCTGCCGGGAGGATTTACAGAAATGACCGGCGATGCCTCGGTCATCCCGTATCCTTCAAGAACAGTAATCCCTATCTTTTCAAAAAAATCTCCTATTGTAATGTTCATAGCTCCTCCGCCGGTAACAAAAAATCTTATTCTGCCTCCTGTTTTTTCACGGATTTTCTTATAAACAAGCCTGTCGGCAATTTTCAGTTTTAGATTTCTCCTTGAAATTTTCTTGTCATGCGCAAGCTCAATTGCCCAGAGAAAAATTTTTTTCTGTAAACCGCTTTCCATTTCATCTCCGCTCTTTATCAGCTTGTTATACATTTTATCGAGTAATCTCGGAACAGTAATAATCATTGTAGGCTTTGTTTCCGGTAATTGCCGCGCAATACTATCAATACTTTGCGCATAGTAAATCGTTGAGCCGCAAAAGAAAGCAAGATAATATCCTGCGGTTCTTTCATAGGCATGCGAATACGGAAGGTAGGACAGGAATACATCCGATTTGTTTATCGGCAGCACTTTCTGACATGCAGTTATATTGGAATAAATATTACCGTGAGTAAGCATCACACCTTTTGGAATGCCTGTGGTACCTGAAGTATAAATGATAGTAAGCAAATCTTTGTGGGAAATATTCTCCGACAAATTTTTAAGTTCCGATATCATTTGTGCTTCTGAAATAATGCCGGCATTCTCTTTTAAAATATCTGAGAAACAATGAAGTGCCTGATTTATTCGGCCCGAAGATTCACATTTTTCCAAATTGATATTATTAAAGACAACAATCGTTTTTAAATCAGGAAGTTTGTTGCTTATAGACAAAACCTTATCAAGAAGCAACGAATTTGAGACAAAGCAAACTTTTGCTCCGGAGTCCTTTAAGATATATTCTATTTGTGAATTTGAAAGTGAAGTATAGACCGGGATTGAGATTAATTTAGAAAACATGCAGGCAAAATCAACAGCAACCCATTCGACCCTGTTTTCTGAAATAATTGCTGCTTTGTCTCCTTCTCTCAGACCAAGTTGCCCGAAGTACTTTGTAAATTTGTAAACGGCACGGATTAATTGCCGGACATTGTAAGAAACATATTTATCATTTTCCTTTGTAAAAAATATCTCCCTTTCAAAACCGCTTTTCTCTGTCTGTTCAATAAAAAGATGAGTTAGAGTTTTATTCATCCGTTAAATTTTTTCGAATAATAATTTATATAATTCAATAAAACAATTCGTAACAGCTCGTTTAATGTCAATATATACTTGATTGTTTTATATAAAAATTCTAATTTGACTTCAAAATAAATCTGTTACAATTCATATCACTAAGGGAAGTTTAATGAAAAAAAAGATACTGCCTTTTCTGCTTTTAGCTGTTTTAGGTTTCGGTATCAATAATTCATACTCACAAGTCAGGTATACATACACAAGACCACAATGGACTATAGGATTAGGACCAAGTTGGTTACTTGCTACAAATGACGCATACGGTAGAGCAAATTATTCTTCGGAGGATCAGATTTTAAGGGACAATTACGGAATGAGATGGGGATATGCGGGATACATTTATGGAAAATACAGCCCGGGTAAAATGAGAAATGACAGAATATTTTTAGGTTTGGATTATAAGCTTATGCAAAATTCGGATTTTGAT
>JBBRTN010000017.1:0-13466 GCA_038244395.1 Ignavibacteria bacterium | reverse complement strand
AGGGTTCAGCTGGATTCGCGAAATGAAAAAATCGGATATAAAATCAGGGAGTCGGAGAATAAAAAAATACCTTACATGATAGTCATAGGAGATAAGGAATTGGAAAATAATAACCTTTCCGTCCGTCAACATCAAAAAGGTGACATAGGAAAATTTGAATTGAATGAGTTTATTGAAAAACTTAAATTGCAGTCCGTTAAATGAGAGAATTACAATTAATAAAACTAAAAATATATTAAACACAAAGTCAACAAAGAAAGAACCAACGAGCAAATACGAGTCCCTCAGGTAAGGGTCATGGATGAAGAGGGAAATGCACTTGGAGTAATGACGAGTGCAGAAGCCCTGCAGACAGCCCGCTCGAGAGGATTAGACTTAATAGAAATTTCTCCCACTTCCAAACCACCTGTTTGTAAGATTGCGGATTACGGAAAATTTAATTACGAAAGACAGAAGAAAGAAAAATCTGTCAAAAAGCATCAGCACGTGATGCATATTAAAGAGATAAGATTTAACCCGAATACTGACACTCATGATATTGATTTTAAGACTAAACATTTGAGACAGTTTTTGATAGAGGGACATAAGGTAAAGGCGTTTGTTATGTTTAAAGGAAGAATGATAACGCATCCGGAGATAGGAAGAAAGCTCATGAATGATATTGTTGAAAAGCTGAATGACATTGGAAAACTGGAATCTCCTCCAAAGATGGAAGGGAAACAATTATTCGCATATTTCCTGCCGGATAAGAATAAAATTCAGACTTACAAAGATTTGGTAGTAAAATCAAAACCGAAAAAAGAAGAAGTAATAAAACCTAAAAGTATTTCAGAAGAAAATAAACCAGAGGAAAATCAAGATGCCAAAAATGAAATCTAACAGAGCTTCCAAGAAGAGGTTCAAATTAACAGGCACGGGAAAAGTCAAAAGAGAAAAAGCTTACAGAAGTCATATTCTCACGAAGAAGTCGAGTAAAAGAAAAAGACATTTGGGAAAAGCTACATTAGTTTCCAAACAAGAAACCCGGACAGTAAAGAGACTTATTTTAGCTTAATTTAATTTAATAATTTTTAGAGGGGAAAATAAATGCCACGTTCAAAAAATAAAGTTGCATCACACCGAAGAAGGAAGAGAGTTCTCGAGGAAGCAAAAGGATATGTAGGCGCGAGAAGCAAATTATATACTGTCGCGAAAAATTCCGTTGAGAAAGGTTTAACGCATGCATACACAGACCGCAAGCTGAAAAAAAGGGAATACAGAAGCCTGTGGATTACGAGAATAAACGCAGCTGCAAGAATGAATGATACTACCTATTCTAAACTGATAAATGCATTGAACAAGAAAAATGTTGATATTAACCGTAAGATGCTTGCTGATCTGGCTTACAGCAATATTGATGCGTTTAATGAAGTAGTCAAGTTTGCATTAAAATAATTTTTTTACAGAAAAATATAATATCGATAAGGCGGATAACATATTCGCCTTGTTTTATTTTTACAGAATAACTCTACTTTACAAAATAACTATGCTCGAAATAATCGAATCATTAAAATCCCTGTCACAAACCGAATCTGCAAATATATCCGATGAAAAATCGCTGGAGCATTATCGTATTAAATATCTTAGCAGAAACGGGATGCTTAATAATTTATTCGAAGAATTTAAGAACGTTGATAAAGACTCAAAAGGAAAAGTCGGGAAGTCTCTTAACGAACTGAAGATTCTGATTCAGGGAATTTATGATACAAGAAAAAACGAATTCGACTTATCTTCAAACGGGCAGGAAAATAAAATTGATATTACACTTCCGGGCAGAACTCACAATATTGGAACAAAGCATCTTATTATCAGGGCGCTGGAGGAAATTACCTGGATTTTTGAAAAAATCGGATTCAAGGTTTACGAAGGCAATGAAATAGAAGATGAATATCATAACTTCGATGCGCTGAACACTCCGGATTATCATCCTTCAAGAGATATGCAGGATACTTTTTATGTTGACAGTAAGGGAAAAGATAAGCAATATTTACTCAGAACACATACGTCACCGGGTCAGATAAGGGTAATGGAAAATACTCAACCGCCTGTGCGGGTTATTGTCCCGGGAAAATGCTACCGGAATGAGGCCGTCAATGCCAGGAGTCTATCCTTCTTTCATCAGGTGGAAGGTTTGTATGTTGATAAAAAAGTAACATTCAAAGAATTAAAAGGAACTCTGAATTATTTTGTTAAGGAATTTTTCGGCGAAGATTTGAAGACGAGATTAAGGCCCTCTTTCTTTCCGTTCACAGAGCCTTCTGCGGAGCTTGATGTACAGTGTTATATCTGCAAAGGGAAAGGATGCCGGATCTGCAAGTACACCGGTTGGCTGGAAGTACTTGGCTGCGGTATGGTTGACCCAAATGTTTTTAAGATGGTTGGTTATGATCCGGAAATTTATTCGGGATATGCATTTGGAATGGGAATCGAGAGAACTTTGCTGATAAAATACGGCGTTCCGGATATAAGAATGTTTTATGAAAATGATGTGAGATTCCTCAAACAGTTTTGAACTTATTCATTGTTTTAATCGGTATCTTTTAAAATAAATAAATTAATAAATAAATTTAATCAGAAGGAGAAATAATGTTAAAAAATAAAATCGCTGTTGTATTTTCTTTTTTTCTTATTGCTGTAATTCTTGCCGGCTGCGGTGAAAAGAACGACACTACAAAGACAGAGAACAAGACAACTGAAACCAAAACCACCACGACAACAACCAACATAACAAAAACTGATACATCTAAAACAACACAAACTCAAACAGAAAAGAAGGATTCAACAATGACAACAAATCAAACAGCTGCAAATGAGGATTCAAAAAAAGGCGACGGAAACATAGTTAATATAGAAACAACTATGGGCAACATTAAAATAAAACTTTTCACGAAGGAAGCTCCTGTCACCACGGCTAATTTTAAGAAATTAATTAATCAGGATTTTTACAACGGTCTTATTTTTCACAGGGTCATAGACGGATTTATGATACAGACCGGTGATCCTACTGGTACAGGTACCAGTGGTTCAAAAGATGTAATCCAGGATGAGTTCGGTCCCGGACTGAAGTTCGATAAAAAAGGAATCCTGGCTATGGCAAACAGAGGACCTAACACGGGCACATCACAATTCTTTATTACTCTTGCTCCTACACCATGGCTTGACGGAAAACATGCAATATTCGGTGAAGTAACCGGAGGAATGGATGTCGTGGATAAGATTGGAAAGACAAAGGTTGGTCCTAATGATAAGCCTGTCACAGAAGTGAAAATGATAAAGGTAACTTTATCAGATAAATAGTTAAATCAGAAATTAAAATTCTCAGACTTTAAAAAATAAAAGCCGTTTCAAAATTGAAACGGCTTTTTAATTCGTAAAATACTTTATTTGCTAACGCAAAAACTCAGGACTGCTTTTTCCTTTTGTTTCGGTCTTCTAAATACTTGTTAAATAAACCAAGGTACAAAGTGGCATCCGTTTTATCATTTTGTTTATTGTAGTTTCCGTACATTCCGCCGAAGTCCCTCAGGCTAATCAAATAATTTGCAATTTGTTCGTCATCAAAGTCAATTTTTCCGTTCATCATATCATACATATTGCAGGATTGCGGACCGGAAAATCTGTCATTAATAGTACTCAGTAACTCTTTTAATTCTATTTCCATTTTTTTTTTAAAATAAGTATAGCTTATTTCACTTTAACCTGAAACCCAATTAGAATGACTTACAATAGTCATTATTTTTATTGCAATCCAAAATGATTTCAGATGCACTCTATTAATTGAATAATTGAATAATTGAATAATTGAATAATTCTTATAAAAACCACAATGTTAAATGTGCATTTTTTATAACCCGACTGATATGTTTGAGTTATTCAGAGCTATTAAGAGTTATTCTTTAAGAACGGATTTTTTGTAATTCAATAATTAAGAAAGTTTGTTTAACTTGCTTTAAATAGAGATGGCGAAATCAGAGCTTAAATATTTAATTTCTTACGGAAGTTTAGTTGAGAGCCTTCAGAGAGGTCCTGTTGCTAATAATATTTTAATTTCATCCGGAGAAAAAGTTTTATCAGACGATTTAATTAAAATAATCGGAAGAAAATTTGTCGGAGATAATTACCTCCCTAAGAATCATTTGATTGTATTCAATGCAGAGGATAAGCCAATAGAAAATCTTCTCAATGAATGCAGTAATCTCGGACTTTTCTCCGAGAGAAAAGTCGTCGTGCTCCGGAACATAAAAAAGCTGCAGAAAGACGCAAAGCTGGCATTGCTAGGTTACTTAAAGAATCCGAATCCGGAAACGTGCCTGATAATGATCACTTCCGAAGAAAAGTTTGAGGCAGGAAAAATATTTTTCTCCGACAAAGATGATTCCGGAAATGCAGGGGCAAGTAAAATTATAATTGAAAAGAATATAAAAATTTATGAAGTCAGTGAATTTTCAGACTCTGATATTACTTCCTGGATTGAAGAAAAATTTACCGGTTACAAAATAAGCAAGGATACAATAAAGCAGTTTCTTCAGTTTTCAAATCATTCTTTAGATGAAATTTTATCCGAGATTGAAAAATTAAAAACATATTCATATCCTTCTTCAGAAATCACAACTGATTCTGTAAACCTCTGCAACGGAATTGCAAAAGACTTTAACGAAACCGATTTTATCAGGGCGATTTTGGAGCATCAAAGTGAAAAAGCCTTAAAAATATATTCTCAGATTTCTTTAAAAAAAGATGCGGAGGTTTTTTTAATCTTCTTAATGAACGCAGCCTTTATTGTAATAAACAAACTTTTTGATCCGTCCGTATCGAGACTGGACAGGTTTTCCCTGAGGAGAGAGCTTAAGCTTTGGTTTCCTGACCAGGAAAAACTGCTGCCTTATTACAGAAGCTTCAGAAATTCAATTGAACCGGCAAAAATTAAAACTGCGTTTGAATATATTTATTCAACAGATAAAATTTTAAAGACATCCGGTGGTGACAGAAGAACAACAATGACATCATTGATAAATAATATTTGCAATTTATGAATTACCGGAACAAAATTAATCATAAACAGTTAACAAGGACAGCTTAGATGTCAGGCAACATAAATCCTGATTACAAAAAACTAACCGACGAACAGTTAATTTTAAAATTTCAAAAAGAAGACATTGATGCCTTCAATGAAATTGTTTACAGGTATAAAGACAGGGTAGTAAATTTTCTTTACAGGTATACGGGCAGCCGTGAGGAATCTGAAGATATTGCTCAGGATGCCTTCCTCAGGCTTTACAAGTCCAAGCATCTATACAGGGAGATAGGTAAATTTTCGACATGGTTCTATACTATTGCAATTAATATTGCCAAGACAAATTTAAGAAAGAAGAACAAGTATAAGGCTATTTCCATTAACAATTATAATGAAGACGGGGACAAGGATTATGAGCTTACTTCGAAGATGGCCGCTACGGATGAAAGCGCAAATGCAGTTTCAGAAAATTATCATATTCAAAAAGCAATTGACTCGCTGGAAGATTTTCAAAAGGAAGTGATATTATTAAGAGATATTCAGAATCTCGATTATGAGGAAATTTCGAAAATACTGAACATACCTCTCGGAACTGTAAAATCCAGAATAAACCGGGCGAGAGAATCCCTGAAAATAACACTGGAAAAAATTTATAAATCAAAAAATTCGGAATAGAAAATTTTACTGATCTTAAAATTGGATAGTGAAGAAAAATATTTAGATATACGAGAAAAGCTTAAAAACCTTGAACCTGTAAAAGCAGGTGACGACTTTGTTTACAGACTTCATCATAAAATTGTGGAGCTCGAAGCAGGGAAAAGAAAAGAGCATTTAAAAAAATTCGATTCTGTAAGGGGAGGATTTTTAAGAAATTTATTTGCAAACAGGCAATACCCATGGCTCATACCAGCAGCCGGATTTCTTGTACTGATTTTTTTTGTATTTTATATAACCTATTTAAGTAAAAATTCATCTCTGAACACTGAAAGCACTCTCCCGTCACAGAAGTCAGAACAGGAGGAAAAAGTTCAGAGCGCACCTTCACACCCTCCATCTGAGACTAATCAGCTTTCGGGTACAAATGGAAACAATGAACCCGGTAAATCAAACAGTAATGAACAGCAGGTAACATCGCAAATGAATAATTCAAATCAGGAAAAAGATAATACTTCAAAGAAGAATATTTCATCTGATTTAAAAGATGAGAAAAAGAATAAAGTTTTTTCTGATGTCGGGAAGGATTCAAATGATAAAGATAATAACGATATCAGTAATACAATCCGAACCGAACCTTTTGCACAGAAAGAATCAGAAAATAAAGTTGATGCCGCAACATATAACAACAATAGTAACGTTGATTTATCAAAACAAAATTCATCACCGGAAATCACTGAAAACGACGGCAAGGTAAGCATGGAGAAGAAATCCGGAGAATCTTCGAAGACCGGAAATAATTCCGAAGATAATTCCAAAGATAGTTCAAAATCCGTTGCGACTGAGATTGAGTCAGGTAACAAAAAATTAATTGATAAGCTTAATATAATTAATAAAACAAATCTGGAAAATCTAAGAGACAAAGTTTCCGATAAATAGTCCTGTTAATTTTTTAAACTAAACAAAATTTTGTACACTTCAAAAATTAATATTTCAATACGAAAAACAATCCTGGACCCACAGGGGAAAGCGGTCGGGCCTTCTCTTAAATCACTTGGCTTTGATAATATAGAAGATACAAGAATCGGGAAATATATTGAACTGAAGATTAACACAAATTCCCGGGAAGATGCGGAAAAAATTTCAGATGAAGCATGCAGGAAACTCCTCGCTAATTCAGTAATGGAAGACTATACATACGAAGTTTTTAAAGGAGAATCAAAATAGCATGTCAGCCGCAAGAGCAGGTGTAGTGGTTTTTCCCGGTTCCAATTGTGATCACGATATTTATAACGTTCTGAAAAATGTAATGAATGCAGATACAAAATTCCTATGGCACAAGGATACAAGCATTGGAGACAGAAATCTGATAATACTTCCAGGAGGATTTTCCTACGGAGATTATCTTCGTTGCGGTGCGATTGGAAAATTTTCCCCGATAATGAAAGAAGTCATAGACTTTGCGGGAAGAGGAGGTGTAGTAATCGGAATATGTAACGGCTTTCAGGTCCTTTGTGAGACAAGGCTTTTGCCCGGCGCACTGCTGAGAAATAAAAATCTTAAATTTGTTTGCAAAACAGTTACATTGAAAGTAGAAAATAATAAGAGTATTTTTACAAGCGAATATGACATCAAGGAAGAAATAAATATTCCGGTAGCTCATGGGGAAGGGAATTATTATTGTGATGAGAATACTCACACAGAATTAATAAGCAATAACCAGGTGTTATTCCGTTACACTGATAATCCAAATGGCTCTCTGGACAACATTGCAGGGATTCAGAACGCTGCGAGAAATGTCTTTGGAATGATGCCTCATCCCGAAAGAGCTTCTGATGACATCCTCGGCAATACTGACGGCATAAGGTTTTTCCGGGGTGTGATTGAAAGTGTAATGTGAAATTTTTTAAGAAAATTTATCCGCTGTTGCGGGAAAAAAAGGAGCAATAAAAAAATGTTTGGCTTAGGAACACCAGAAATATTGTTAATAGCAATTGTTATTTTGGTTTTATTTGGAGCAAAGAAAATTCCCGAGTTGATGCAGGGTCTCGGCAAAGGAATTAAGGAATTTAAAAAAGCATCTTCCGATATTGAGAAAGATCTTACTTCTTCCGAAGAAAAAGATAAAACAATTAAGAAAGATTCGTAGACGAACAGTGAGTTCGCAAAATTGTTAAACCCCTCTTTCCTTTCTTTGAATGGGATTGACGGGGTTTTAAAATTTAATGAATAAAATTTTGTCAGTTCTCATGCTGACAGGGAAAAAACTATTCTTTTTTTATGAACAATATTCCCAAAAGTCTGAAAGAAATAAAATTCCTTATAAGTAAAGGTGAATTGTCATGCGAAAAAATTGTTAACCTATACCTGGAAAATATTGAACTGCAAAAGGATTTAAATGTCTTTATAACCTTGTCCGGAAAAAATGCAGTTGAGCGCGCAAAGTTGGTTGATTCGAAAATTAAAAACGGGACAGCCGGTAAACTTGCCGGAGCTGTAATCTCCGTTAAAGATGTAATTTCCGTAAAAGGCAATCTCCTCACATGCGGTTCAAAAATTTTAAGTAACTTCGAATCCCTGTACGACGCAACAGTCATTGAAAGACTTTTAAATGAAGATGCGATAATAATCGGTAAGGTTAATTGTGATGAATTTGCAATGGGTTCCTCAAATGAAAATTCTTATTTTGGTCCCGTAAAAAATCCAGTCGATAAATCACGCGTGCCCGGAGGTTCATCCGGAGCAAGCGCTGTATCGGTAGCATCAAATATGTGTTTGTTATCACTCGGCTCCGAGACAGGCGGCTCAATCAGGCAGCCGGCTTCCTTTTGCGGCATCACAGGTCTTAAAGCAACTTACGGAAGAATCTCAAGATTCGGACTTGTCGCATTTGCTTCATCATTTGATTCAATCGGAATTTTCGGAAATAATAATCAGGATATCGCCGGCTTACTTGAAGTTATTTCCGGGTATGATGAGCAGGACAGTACTTCGGCAAATGTAAAAACTGATGTTTATTCAGCAGAGGCCGGCAAGAAATTAAATCCTAAAGAAATACGAATCGGTTACGCAAAAGAATATTTTGAAAAAGGACTCAGCGAAGAAATTAAAACGGGAATTTTAAATAAGATTGAATCACTGAGACAAAAAGGTTTTACTGTTAAAGAGATCTCGCTTCCAAATTCAAAATATGTTATTCAGACTTATTACATTCTCACCTGTGCTGAAGCTTCGAGTAATCTTTCCCGGTTTGACGGTGTCAGATACGGATTCCGGGCTGAAGATTCTCCTGTACTTGAAGATATGTATGTCAACACGCGCTCAGAAGGTTTCGGTGATGAAGTAAAAAGAAGAATCATGCTCGGTACATATGTACTGTCAGCCGGTTATTATGATGCATACTACAGAAAGGGACAAAAAGTCAGGAGACTGATAATAAAAGATTTTGAAAACGCATTTAATGAAGTTGATTTTATAATTTCCCCGACCACTCCTACTACTGCTTTTAAACTCGGTGAAAAATTTGATGACCCGCTGGCAATGTATCTCAATGATATCTTTACAGTCTCAGCAAATCTGGCCGGCATTCCGGCTATATCTGTTCCCGCAGGCTTTGACAAGGACAACCTTCCTTTCGGTATTCAGATTATGGGGAAAAAGTTTGATGAACTCGGTCTGCTGAGAATGTGGAATGAGATTTAATTTTTCTTAGATTTCAATATTCAATATTACCGGTTAATATTTATTAAACCCGCTTCACTTTTTTTCCCGAAAAATTATCTCTTCAAACTAAACTCAAATTTCGTTCCTTTATTTTCTTCACTTTCGACTTTGATAGAGCTTGAGTGAGCTTCCAGTATATGCTTCACAATGGAAAGCCCAAGCCCGCTGCCGCCAATATCCCTCGAACGCGTCTTATCCACTCTGTAAAATCTTTCGAAAATTCTCGGTAGATCTTTTCTCGGAATCCCAATCCCGTTATCTTCAATATTAATAGTCACCTCTTTTTCCTTTATTGAAAGTGAGATTTTTACAAAGCCGTTCTTCAAAGTATATTTGATCGCATTATCAATCAGATTTATCAAAACCTGCTGAAGCCTTTCTTCATCTCCAAAAACAGTGACTCCGTTTGCAGAAGCAGAATCAAACTCAAGAGAAATATTTTTAATATCTGCTAATGCTTTTAATCCGTCAAGAGTTTTGCTGATGACATTTGTTATCCCGAAATATCTCTTGCTCATCTTTAAGCCTGTTTCAAATTTTGCTATGCTGATCAGGTCATCGACTAACGACTTCAGTCGTTTCGTCTGGTTGAATGCCCTGCTCAGAAAATCAACATTCACATTTTCATCATTGATAGCCCCGTCAAGAAGAGTCTCGAGAGAAAGCTGTATCGCGAAAATCGGAGTGCGGAGTTCGTGAGCAACATTTCCCATAAACTCGTTCCTGTTTATTTTAAAACTTTTTGCAGTCTCCAGCTCGTGTAAAGTTCTCTGCGCGATTAAGTATAGTTCATTTGTAATTTCAAATATCTCCTTATTCAGGACCAGGCTTGTCTTTAGCCTTTCGAGCTCTGATACAAGCTCGTTCAGCTCTGCAATTTTTTTATCGAAATGACCGTACTCATCCGAATCTTCTTTCAGCCTGAGTCTTGCGGATATCCCGAATATTTTCTTAAGCGGTGAGTTTACCTCTATATAAATAAATACTGCGCTGAAAATATAAATCAACAGCCCGGCTGAAATGGAAATGACAAGAGCTTCATTGGAAACATCTGCAATTTTTGATAGGACTATGAGAAGTATTAAAAGAAGAGCAAAAAATAAAACCGAATATTTTGTAAGAAGATTAACCCGTTTCATTCATAGAGCATAAGTGAAAGAAAATCATTTTGGATCTTTAAATCTGTATCCGAGACCTTTGATAGTTTCTATATAATCCGAATATTCACCGAGTTTCTCTCTGACCTTGGCGACATGTACATCTACAGTCCTGTCAACTACATAAACATTCTCTCCCCAGATTTGATTAAGCAGGATTTCCCTTGAATAAACTCTCCCGCGGTTTGACATCAGAAAATGCAAAAGCTGAAATTCCTTTTTTGGAAAGAAAACTTCATGCTCATTTATGCGGACACTGTGACCCGAACTGTTAATTTCAAGATTTCTGAATTTAATATTGTCATCAAGTTTAACCGGCTTTTCATAATCATTTGATGTTCTGCGTATGACCGATTTTATCCTGGCAAGAACTTTCCTCGGGGAGATAGGTTTGCTGATATAATCATCAGCACCTATTTCAAGTCCGAGAATTTCATCAATTTCATTTTCTTTCGCTGTCAGAAATATAACAGGAATTTTTGAAGTCTCGGGATTATTTTTCAGCAGCTTGCAGACCTCAAAGCCGCTGAGCTCCGGCATCATAATATCAAGCAGTATTAAGTCAGGGATTGATTCAGCAAGCTCAAGAGCTTCTTTCCCGTTGCCGGCAGTCTGAACTTCAAATTCATTTTCTCTTTCAAGATTATACTTTAAGATATCGACAATGTCTTTTTCATCGTCTACAACAAGAACTTTCTTTTTCATCTTTAGTTTTTTCATAAAATTATCATTCCTATGTTAATAAATCATAAAATAATCATTTAAAAATAATCTCTTTTCCCTCTTTAGCTGATTTATAAACCGCATCCACTATTTCAATAACTTTAAGAGCATCTTCACCGCTCGAAATTATGTTGTGATTCCCTCTCACTGCTCCGATAAAATGTCTCAGCTCGTATTCATAACTTTTTTTAAATACATTAGACGGAGTGCTGAGTTTTTTAGGAGTAATATTATATAGATTTCCATCCATGCGTTTATATATTGTAAAAGGATTTATCGAAGAACTTCCTTCTTTTCCGTAAACATTGCAGTAATATAATTCACCGTCCCTCAGCATGCTCCAGCTTACTTCAATCGTAAGCGTAGTTCCGTTTTTAAATTTTATCATGGCAATACTCGAATCTTCAACCGACTTTGTATTGTGATAATAATTTGATGCCGTTACGCTTTTCACATCCGGAAAACCAAGAATCCATAAACCCAGATCGAGCATTGCAATTCCGTTATCAAGAAAGACACCGCCTCCGGATTTATCTTTTTCCAGCATCCACTTCTGGTTTGAGCTTTGAGGCTTTACCCAGCCTGCTTTTACATAAAATATTTCCCCGATCTCTTTTGCCTTTGTAAAAGTTCTCTGCATCATCATATCATTCCTGAATCTGTTATTCATCGCAACCATAATTTTTCTTTTATTCTTTGCTGCCGCTTCAACTATATCTTTGGCTTCTTTATAATTTCTTGCAATGGGCTTTTCCACGAGTATGTCTTTTTCCGCTTCGAGACATTTAATTGAAATATTTTTATGCATGTTGGTTTGAGCGGCTATTATTACTGCTGTCATTTCCGGATTTTCCTCGAGCATCTTTTCAACATCTTTGTAATGTTTTTTCACGTTGTATCTTGATGCAATATTCCTGCATTTTGAAATATCACTGTCACACACCGCAACAATTTCCACATCTTCCATTTTTGAAAGTATAGGCATATGAATAACCTGCGTAATTCCCCCGAGACCGACTATTCCAAGTTTTGTTTTATTCATTCAGATTAAAAATACATTTAAATAAAAATGTCAAGACACCCAAATCACATACAAAGAATACTTACCGTTGCTTTCTTCCGAACCTGGCGGAGTTGGGTAACTTTATATTGTTCGGGGCTTGACAATATTTATTATTTTAAAAAACGTCTGCTCTTTTTAAACGGACTTAAATCAATTTAAAGTAAATATACTCAGGATGATTTAAACATTAAATACAAACCGAGGCATCCTATAAAAATATTTGCAATCCACATTCCCATAAACGGGCTTACTAATGCCCTGTCAGCAAGCTTCTCTCCTCCTATCAGGCTTGCCCAGTACATAAGAAAAAATAAAAGAGAAAGTCCCGCAGCTATTCCGAAACCGCCTCGCCTGACTCTGTATCCCAGCGGCGCTCCTACGAGTACAAAAACCACACACGCAAAAGGTATTGAATATTTTTTAAAGATTTCCACTTCATATGAATCAATCTGTTTCTCCGTCATTACTAATGTTGTATTTGCATTAATTATTTCATTTTTCCGGTTTATAAATGAACGGATAATATTATTCAGGCTGTCAAATGCAGAAATAGTTTTATTCTTTAAGACAGCAGAATCGGTTTTCAAAACATTAACTGCGGGAAAATTTTTGCTTTGAATAAAAGTCGTATCGGTAAAATTTATGCTCTGCAGTTTTTTTATGTCTTTATTTAAATTATCTGTGAACCTTTCTCCAAATGTATTCAAATTTTTCTTCAAACTGTCAACTATCAGATTCATAGCATCTGCGGATAATTCCCGCTCTCCCCTTGAGAAAACATTTTCATTGGAGTTTTGAAATCCGAATCCCTCTGCGTCAAATGTCAGCCTGTGTTTTTCAAATTTTATTTTTCTGTAATCCCGGTTAACATCCTTTAAATTCAGCTGGTGAATTTCCCCGTCATTCAGATTCATCACGACCTTTTTAAAATCACTTGTAAAGCTGATGTCACCGCTACGGGCAGTCAGCAGATTCTTTACACCGGGTTTAGAGTAATCATATATATATATTCCTTCAATGTTGTTGCTGTTGGGAAAAGTTTTTCTCACGAGTATCTGCACTCCCTGCAAATCATCTGAAAATTTTCCAGGCT
>JBBRTN010000016.1:0-13895 GCA_038244395.1 Ignavibacteria bacterium | reverse complement strand
TGCAACTTCTCTTCCAAGTGCATCAAATATTTTCAATGTAACGTTAGCTGATTTTGGCAGCGAATAACTGATGACAGTCTTCGGATTAAACGGATTCGGATAATTCTGATTTAATATAAAATCCTCAGGGACTTCAGATGAAATTTTTTCGACTCTTATTGTTCCGCCTGCGTTTGTATATCTCTTTACGAAATCCTGATAGTAAAGGTTTGCAATCAATGAATCATGAATCATTATAAGGTTCTCGTCATTTCCTGTTGTAGCCGCAGTAGAATAGTTGTATGAACCGGTTTCAACAATTGGATCACTGGAAGGTAAATCGGCATCTATCAGAATATATTTGCTGTGAAGAAGTCCTGCCTGACCGTCAAGGTAAACCGGCGCAGGTGGATTCCATGGAGTTGTTCCGCCGATTCCTTTCATTTCAGGATATACACTCGCTGGGTCTGTTCCGTTAGCATCATCAAAAACACCTCTGACCATTTTTACAGGTGGTTGGAATTGTGTTTTCATTTTATTGGCGATTTGAAATCTTGTAAAAGCAAGTATGCAGAAATTTATTGACTTATTAGTTGTATTTCCGATCATATTTTCAACCTGTGTAGATGTATTATCCGATGGTGAAAAGAAGCATTCAACTTTTTTTCCGTTTATATAAAATAAATGCGGTGTGTTATCACCTTTAGCAGCGCCAAATTTTGCGTTCGCAGGAACATTAATATCATAATGCGATCCCCACATCTCTTCAAACTCTCTCGTGTAAGTATTACACAATGCCTGGTCCTGGATTATTATTACATTCTGTGCATCGAGATAAAACTGGTCATCGGTAATATTTGCCGACCCGCCCCAGAGCCAGTCATCCGAGTAAGACGAATTATCCCTTGCATCAAATATAAAGAATTTATTGTGCATAATGTAGTTGTCAGATGGTCTTTGCTGAACTCTTATTCCTGCATTTATTAAATCAAGTACAAGCTGCTGCGGACTCCCGTTTCTGAAATCATATACCATACGGATTCTCACTCCGCGTATTAATGCATTTATGAGTTTATCTCTGATCTGATTTATTTCATTGAAGGAATACATTGCTATGTCTATAGAAAATCTCGCAGAATCAATCCGCTGGCCAAGTCTTTCTTTAAAATCTACATTCCCTAACGCAAGATTATTAGGCATCGCCACTGAATTGTCAACTGCTTTGTTGAAGTATACCTCAAACTTTCCTGTAGAGCTTGGATCTGAAGATGTAGAAAAATATTTAGGAGATCCAAGACTTGTCCCGGTACCGTTTGTTGATGTCACTAATGCATAATAAATTTTTCCCGGATGAAGATTTGTTAATGTTACCGTATGATTTGTACTTTGTCCTGCATCAAATACTGAATCGGAATATATAACCGGCTGTGTAAGAGAATCTGATCTGAAATATTTTAATTTTGTGTCGCCCGGATTTTGTGTTGTCCATGTAAGTGTAACACCATTAGAACTGATATTTGATTCGAGTGGTGATGTCAATATAACCGGACCACCGGCTTGTATTATATCAGTAGTAAATCTGGGAATAAACTGATAACCTGAACTGTAAGGTACGGATGCATCAAACTGAGCCGCGACCGCTATACAATCGAAGGTACTAGTAGGAATTAATGTCCCGACAAGATTTGTATTATTATCAATCCTCAGCTGACTCGTTCCTGTCGCATCGGTTACGTTATAGTTTGTGTTTGCCTGGAATGAACCCGAACCTGTAATCGTCAGTCCGTTAATTCTTATTAAACTTCCCTCAAACTGCTCATGACCGTTCCATGTCTGATTGATAAACTGCTGTATCGTAACCACTGTCGGCTCAGGCAGAGTATGACCCTGGCTTACAATTGTATATGACGAGGTTCCGCCAAAAGTAGAATAAACCAGTTCCGTTAGTCCGTTAAACTGGCTTAGCTTTGCAGTGACTATCACACTGTCTCCGATAGTTGCTGCTCCTGAAAACTCTGTATAAAATATTCCTATTCCGCCGGTATTATCCTGAACGTATGAAGGTCCGCCAAATTCATTGGCAACTGTTACTATACCTGTAACAGTTTTAAAAGAGCCTGTATCTATTGGTATTCCCTGCGAATTGTTATTTGTAAATGAACCGATTGGAACAATCTGTGCATGAGATACGGCTAAAGCAAGAATCAACATGCTGAAAGTTAAAAATATTTTTTTCATAGTTAGATTAATTTGTGTTAAGAAATATTATTTAATTTTTTAATTTAGCTTTTTAGAATATGTATTGTTAATGGAGGTAATAATAACTCCGTTTGGTTCTTCGGATAATTTTCTTTCGATTTCTTTCTTTACTTCTTCCGGTTGGTCTGTGATTCCTTTTTCGAGAACATTCTTTTGGTATAAAAAATTATACGGAGTCACATATTGGTATTCGTATTTATCTATAATATCCTTAAACTTACTCAAGTTTTTCAGGAATAGAAATGATTTATCATCCCAGAAAACGAGCTTCCAATCGTCAGGATGTTTACAATAATAAGAGATTATTGTCTGCTCCATTTCTTTTGGTGCCCTGACTAAATCAGGCGCAAGGTACAGAGAATAATCAATATCATATTCCTTTAATTTATTTTCAAACCCCGGTCTCTTTGCTACTATAGTATTGTATTCATTGAATAAGTTGTCATTCAGATTCCTGCTGTCTATAAAATTTTTGCTTTCTGGAAAATTCCATACAAGATAGCCTCCGCTGCCGAAATGATTGAATGGCCTTTCACCTATTGAAGGAATATTATTCTGCTTCATAAAGTCAAACATCTGTGTGGGAATAAAATCAGAGTTAATCCCGAATCCCGATACTCTGTAATATTTCATATAATCAAGATAGAGCTTATCATTAGGAATGTTAAAAATAAAAAATAATAAAAGCACTGCCGTAAAAAGTTTTGGTACCGCGCTATCATTAAAGAAATTTTTTATCCCTGCATTGCTTAAATTACTGATTATAAAACTGACTGAAACTGCTAAAAAAATTGTTATGATAATCAGGTAATCAACGGTAAATCTTACGGCTCTGACGGAATAAACTGCAAAGCAAATAAAGACAAGGGCAGAAAACAAATCTTTCTTTTTTACTGCATAATACAGAATCAGTAAGCCGGAGAATAAAAATATTTTATAAATTACAGTTACAAAACCGCCACTGAACATTTCATCAAAAGGGGAGCGCCATTCATTTATAGTCTCAAGCAATTTCATTTTCGTGTGGTCATAAGCGTAAATATATGTTGCATAAAAATTAGGATTGATAAACATTGCGAGAACCGATGCTGCAAATATTATAATCAATCTCAGTAATTCGTTTTTTGTTAAGGCCGGAATTTCTTTAGTAGAAAACTTTTGAGGCTTTAAATAAATTATGGTTTCTGATGCGGTGAAAATAAAAAGCAGGAAAATGCCCGCAATAATTCCCATATGCATGTTTGCCCAGACAAGGAATATCAGCGGAATAAAAAACAGCTTCTTATAATCTGCCCTGTTAAAGTATTTATAATCTGTGATTACATATAAAAGCAAAACAAAAAAAAGAAACGATATAATGTGCGGCCGGGGAGTGAGCCTGTCTATTATGCCGAATGCAAGCAGAGTAAGAAATAAAAAAATCAGTGTGTAGCTTACTTTAAACTTTCTGAGAATAATATAAAACAAAAAAAACATCAGGAGAAAAATTACTGTGCGGAAAACGGATAATGCTGTGTATCCACCAATGCTGTAAACTCCGAAAGTTACTACGTCCCAGCCCCACTCAAACGGCATCCATTCCTGACCTTTGCTCACATATCCGAAAATATCCGCAGAAGGAACACTGTGTGTTTCTACAATATATCTTCCTGTTGCAAGGTGCCAGAATACATCATCATCACCGGAAATTTTAAAAGTAGTTAAGAGTATAATGAATACCGCAAATAAAATCATTAACCCGTAATTGTAAAGAGGATTGTCTTTTAAAATTCTGTCAGGAGAGGAAAGTTTTTTTTGTAATTTCGTTTGCTTTTTTGCCAACTAATTTTTTTCTATATTTCTTTTTCCAGTAAAGTATTCCGGTCTGTTAAAACTGCAGCCTGATGCGAAGTAATTAAATACTTAGTTTAAATCTGTTGATAATTTATACCTGACGATTCTGTTATTTCCTGTGTCAGCTATGTATAAAACTTTATCAAAAAAAGAAACCCCGTGAGGATTATTGAGCTGGTTGTCACCCGAACCGTATCCGCCGAAGGATTCATTCTTAAACTTTCCTGCGCTCGTAAATTTGTACAAAGAATCCCTTGTATTGTCTACAACAAATACGTCTTTCGTCTGGCTTACTGCTATTCCTTCCGGTGTCCCAAGCTGGTAACTCAAAATATCCACATTGTCTCCAGGTAAAAATTTAGGGTTGTATGTGCCTTTTACATTATCATATAAAAACCATTCTATCTTAAATCCGAAATCGGTTGTGTTTCTGGTAACAATAAAATCGGTAAGCTCATTATTAAATATAGCAATTGCCGAGAGCATATCAATCGAATAAACTCCATTTCCTGTTGGCTGAAATCCCGTTAGTGATATAACCTGGGTGACTGAATTAATTCCTGTAATTCTTAAAATTGCATTGTCCGGGTCAAGCGTACTTAAATTATCAGGACCGCGTCTCGTTACAGTATAAATATTATTTCCAAAAACTCCCACTCCGGAAAATTTCCTCTTTCTGCTTGTCAATGGAGTCGGGTAATCGCTTGCTATTAACGGGAGCAGTGATGCGTTTGAAATTATTCCTCCGACCGGAACGAGCTTAATTCTGTATAACACGCTTATCGTATCATTCGCACCTCCGAGTGTTATGACTGAGTCTCCGATAACAAGAAGATCAAAATTATAATCCTGTGCAATGTCTCTCGGGTTCAATACACTTATGCTTCCTATCTCACTGCCGGCAAGGTCAAGCTGCAGGACTCTGTTATTTCTTGTATCACCTACATAAATAAGCGGCTCTCTTCCGACAAGTACCGCTTCAGGCTGATTAAACTGATTCCATGTAGGAGACTGCTGAACGTATGTTGTCTCGCTGATTACCGGGGTTCCGCCTGTGCTTGTAACCGGATAATTTTCAAGGTCAGTCTGATCATTGCAGGAATAAATAGCAATCACGGAAATCGAGAATAGTATAATTAAGTATTTCATCTTAAAAATTTTTAAAATCATTCTTCTATTTTTTTGACGGGAATAAAATGTTTAAAGAAAATCTTTGCGCTATACCTAAATCACTGAAATTTGAAATTGAGTAGTCGAGGTTTGCGAATGCAAATGAAATAGGAAATTTTAATCCGACTCCTCCTGAAAAGCTTTCTGCGTCTACATTTACCTTGTACCCGCCGCGGAAAAATAAAAATTCCCTGTAAGCATACTCCGCTCCGAAAGTCAGATTCTCTGCATTGTCATTCGGACTGTTAAGCTGTATAGAGGTGGTCAGACGGTTATCCCTGTTCATTAATGGCTCAATTGCGAATCCGAGCTGAAAGTTGGTTGGAGGAGGAAATTTCTGAAACGAATTTCTCGTACCGCCTCCTACTAAATTTACCTCACCCGTGGGACCTATCTGTCCTCCGAAATTTGAAATCATGATTGCAAATCTTGATGTGCCAAGCCCTGTCCTGTAAAATGTGGCTAAGTCCCCGAGAACTCCAGTCATCTTTAATGCACCAAGATCTTCCTGCACATATTTTATTGTCGCTCCGAATGAAAACTGGTCAGTCATTTGTCTCGCAAAAGAAAGTCCTACTGCTATATCGGAAAAAGCAAATGTCTCGCCCGTCCCGTTTGGCTGAAACTCCGTGGTAACTTTTAAATCTTGTGTATTAAGAGCATCTACATTGACTCCGACAGCATTACTTCCAAAATGATATACCGCTCCGAAATTACTTATTCTTGTATCGACAAACCACTGAGTGTATGATGCTGTTATTCCGTTCTCTTTAAATGAGACGAGTCCTGCAGGATTCCATTGCAGTGAAGTAATATCATCAGCAACAGCTACGAAAGATTCTCCCATACCTGTCGCGCGGGCTGTCGTTCCGATTTTCAAAAATTGGAGTGAAGCCGTGCCTGTTCTCTGTCCGCCAAGGTTCGGAAAAAGCTGTGCAAAAGACTTTTGGCCGGGGAAGATTAATAATATTAATATTAGCACGGTAAATATTTTTTTCACTTTCAATTTCTCTTTCACATTCATCAGGGTCATTCTGAAAACTTGTTTTAAATATAAAATTATTTTAACAAAAATATTTCGTTACTGCAGGGAAATTTCCCTAAATATAATAATTACAGCTTAAGCGATATTCCGAAAATAATATTTCTCGGTGTCAAATATCTCGCCGGATTGAATGGATAAGGCGTAACCGGCGCCTGCAAATCCGGGTATAACGGGTCGTTAACATAGTTTGGTGTCGGCTGTCCGTACTCATAAGCAGTGCCTGTTACAGGATTTTTAATTGTCGAATTCAGAGTATTAAATAAATTTGTAATAGTTATTCCCGCCGAAAACTGCATCGTGCTTATGTAAAAATATTTATCTACATTCAGGTCGACCCAAAACCAGTTCTCTGCAATCTCGCCGTTTATATTATTAATGTCGGATGTATATTCAGGACGTCCGTCCGGAAGGTAACCGGTAAAGATCTGGTAAGTATATCTCTGTCCCGACTGGAAGAAAAGTCGTGCCTTAAATGAAATATCATCGAGATAATTTTTTCCGAGTCCGAAAATGCCTTTACCTTTTTCAAAATTAAAATACAGATTTGCGCTTGCCTGTAGTGGCTTGTCCCATGACAGATATAATTCCGAGATTGTTTCAGCAGCTCCGGTGGTAGCGACTAAATAGCCCTGATCGGATGAATTGGCTTTGCCTGTTGCGACTGAATAAGTAAAATTAAATCTTCCGTTAAACCAGTTGCCAAGTCTCTTCTGATATTCAAACTCTACTCCTCTTGATCTTGCATAGTCTTGATTAAAATAGGTAATGAAAGTCTTTCCAATGAGTCTGCCGCTGTTAATCAATATTGATTTAGTCGCAACGTAATCGTATATATTTCTGTAGTATGCTGTGACGGTTAGCACGTCATTGCTTGTGAACTGGTTTCTGATACCAAGTTCATAGGCTACTGTTGTTTCCGGCTTCAGGTTTGGATTTCCGAATTTCTGAAACGTGGACTTTGCTGTCTGCGGATTGAGCTTTGCATAAACAAACTGCGGCTTCGGTCTCTTTGAAAAATGTCCGTAAGAAAAAAATAAAGTCTGATTGTTTGTAATCGGATGCGAGATACCAATTCTCGGAGATAAATTCAGCTTAACGTTTCTCCCGAAAATATTATAGCTGTCATCTTCATAAGCCTGCCTGATCTGTTTAGGAATCGTAACTACATTTGTATCTTTCACAGCGTCATCAACATATTTTCCGGGTAACCAGTAATCGAGTCTTAATCCGAAATTCAGTATCATCCCCTTGAATGTAAGATTTTCCTGGGCGTACATATCTCCGTAAGCTGGATAAACTTGATAAACATCATTGTTAAGTCCGAATGGTTTTATCCACGGCTCATAAATGTCAATCAGCTGCATTTCCTGAAATGCGGATTCGACTCCGGCTTTGAATTTACTTTTCGTCGTAAAGTTATGAGAGTAATCTACCTTAACGGAGTATTCATCAACGAAATGATCATGCCAGATATAAGGATTACCTACATCAAAGAATCCGTCACCGGGTATGATTCCGGTTCTGTTGCTGTCAATATAAAAATACTGAAACGGCGGTCTTATTAGGTCAAGCGGCTCTGTATACTGATCCCAGTTAAGTCCGTTAGCATCACCACGCAAAGTAGTATAAAATTTATTCAGCTTTACTTCGTAGTATGTCTTCGGGCTTGTAGTGTGAGTCCAGAAAATTGTCTGGAAAAAATTTTTAGAAGTATATGTATTTGCATTATCGAGAATGTACTGGAATTCGTACTGGTATCCGGGAGTCGGCTCTACATATTCGAGATTTGTCTGAAGAGTGCTTGAATACTGATTGATCGCAACGGATTGTGTGTATGAATAACCAAGCTTCATTGTGGGATTCAGCCGCCATGCTAATTTCCCGAGCCAGTACCAGCTATTATCTTGTCTCGGCGAGTATGTGCCGCCGAAAATATTCGTTCCTCCGAATGTAGAAGAAACGACTTTGTTTGCTTTGTATCCTCCATTGTTAACGAAAAAACCGTCTGACAATCCCATGAAGAAACTGCCGAACAAAGTTATTTCTCCCGGGGGTTTTATCTTCAGTGTCTGGAATAAATATTTTGAAATCGGCTCCGGTCCGCCTATGTTCATTTCAAGTATGTCTGTGTTAAAACTTGAACCCGAATTTTTATTAACTCCGAAATTATCACGCTTGTATGAAACAAATAAATTGTATTCGTTATACTTTCCTTCCTTTGTCCTGATATTTATCACACCGCTTGTTGCCTGTCCGTATTCTGCATTGTATCCACCTGTAATTACCTCTACCTCTTCAAGAGAATTGGCAGACAGCTGAAGCCCGTAACCGGTTCCCGAAAGCGGATCCTGAACTGATACTCCGTCTATCAAATATGAATTCTCATAATTCCTTCCGCCTCTTATATAAATTTCATTATTATCCTTTACTACGCCTGCCTGCTGTGTAATAATATCAGTCACGTTTGTTACTATAGATTTATTAATGTCATCGCTTGTGATTATATGGCTGCTGCTCGTCTGCTCAATGTCCATTAAAGGTCTGTCACCTACGACCTCGATTTCCTGGTCCACAGAAAATGAAGATGACTTCAGTGTAATATTAAATTCTTTATTTTCCTCCGCCTTAACGTTCACATTGGTGTATTCAATAGTCTTATACCCTTCGGATGAAACTTCCATCGTATAGCTGGCTTCGGATACATTCTCAATCTTGTATTCGCCGTTGTGATCCGAGACTGCTCCGAGGTATGTCCCCTTGAGTTTAAAATTCACTCCGTCAAGAGGGATTCCCGTAGAGTCAGTAACCTTTCCATATATGGAGCCGGTCTTTTCCTGGGAATATGATTGCGAGGAAAATAATATCAGGAATAAAATCAGTATATATTTCTTCATAATAAAAATTATAAAATATATTTAAACTTTTGGCATTTTAATAATTATAACATAAATAATTTGCAATTTCATACTACTTCTTTATCTAAAATCTAAAATCTCCTATCTGTAAATATTTGTTCTCTTATTGTTCTATTATTATTGATATCCAAACTCTTCAATAAATACTCTCCTGAATAACGCTTTGGAGTTAGCAGGACTGTTATTCATATAATAAACTGGTATTGAAAAATAAATTACTCTCGGGTTAACCGGTATGTCTTTTATTCCTACAGTGATTGTATCAAAGCATCCTGTCGGTTTATATAATTTGTAAATAATACTTCCGGTAGTCGTGTACAAACCCCGGGTTGAAGAAAAATTAAAGCTCGGACCAAGCACAGGATAAGACTGGTCAGACACAGTAAGATTATTGTCTCCGACTACATAAAACGGAATCGCACAGGATGTGATGCTGTCTACCGGAGCAAAGTTTATGAGATTGCCCTGGCCGGTATTTCCCGTTCCGAAAAATCCCGATGAAAAGAAAACCTTCCCGCCGTTCTGAATATAGAAGGGGAGCGAGTTCTGCGCCAGTTCAAAATTTGCAACATTGACTGAAGAACCAATTCCGCTCGTCCAGAAAATAATATCATATAATTCCAAAGTCTGGACAAACATAGGATTTATAATCTTCGGAATTAAAGCTCCGCCGTTTGATTTAATGTCAAGTATATCGTAATGAATAGTATCAAATGCATTTGCAAAATAGGGAAGCGCTGTGCTCAGATTACCTGACGGGATATCACGTATCATTAATATTTTTGAAGTCACATTTCTTACGTACCACGTCCGGGAAGTATCAGGCATTCTCTTTATAGGGCTCAATGCGCCTGCATTGTCTTCTGCTCTCAGATAAAAAATATTATTTGAATTCAATACAAGACCGCTGTCCTTAGTCAAAGTAAGTAAATTTATGCTGCCGGGTATTCTGTGAAAATTATTAGTATCGTTCAATGACCACTGGTAATATCTTATTGTCTCATCACCGTCCGGATCAGAGCCGCTCCATTTGAAAGTTGCCACAGGGTAAGTAGTATCAGGCAGTTCCGTTCCCGCTTCAAAAGAAACAACGGGAGGAGAATTAATTACCGGGTATAGATTAGTCGCAGGTGTCGGGTCCACAAGGCCTTTATCATCTACTGCTGCGACATAAAATCTGAAGGTACTGTCGTTGCCGCTAATTGATAAAATAAATGTGCTGTCATTCTTCGTCGTATATCCCCAGTTAATCGAATCAAAGGAAATTCTGAATCCTTTTACGAATCCGTCCGGGTCATCGCCCCACCAGTGTATTGTTTTTAAAGTAGAGCCCGGTGCGATAATGCTGTCAGGAAATAATGACAGGTGAGTTTCAGGAGGCAGATTACTTACATTGGTAATACCCGGGTCGCTGCATGAAAACGTCAGTCCGATTAAAGCTAAGGTAACTATGCTTAAGAATATTTTTATCATATTTTTTGTAAAGTGTGTAACGATTGATTTATTTGTAACCGCTTCTTATGTTTGTCTTAATTTTATTGTTTTACTAAATATCAATTAGATAGATCAATTTTTAGAGTGAATTGTTAATGTTTTAAAACAGAAGAAAAATAACTCAGCCGGAACTTATTTCAGGCTGAGTTATTAAATTTATTTCACTAATACCATTCTCTTGGTACTTACGAATTTCTGTCCGCTTACTCCCTGTGTTTCAAGTTTATAAAAATAAATTCCGCTTGCAAGATTGCTTCCGTTGAAATCAACAGAGTAGCTTCCGGAATTTACAAAGCTGTTAACTAATGTCTTGACTTCTCTTCCAAGCATATCATAGACTTTTAAAGAAACATTTCCCGAAGTAGGAATGCTGAAATTAATTACCGTTGTCGGATTAAACGGATTAGGATAATTCTGCATCAGTTCGTAGTTGCTTACTGTTGTTGCATAATTTGAAATTCCCACTACGGTGACAGTTCCGAAATCCGGATTCTTTCTTGGTGTCAGCTTATAATTACTGAATGAGAAATATAAAATTCCTTCCGTATAAGAAATAACATCGTTCTTAGTCAGCAGAGTATATCCGGGCTGTGGTGGATTCTGTGTACCGTCCCAGTTATTTGTGAATGTATGATTACCATCTTCAAGCTCTATTCTCGCATCAACACCCGAAGCGTCTCTCACCAGTATCTCCCCGAAGTTTCTTCTGAAAGTCGTATCCTGCAGCGGTTGCGAAGTGGTGCATGCAAGACCCGTCCCGGCATTTATACAGCTGATTGATATAGGATTGTTAAACCTGATATATACACTCTCCCATTTTTCCGTCGCTGAATCTCCGTCCAAAGCTGAATTCGGCAGCTGGCTTGTCGTAAGTATTTCCGGATTAGGCTGAGGATCGTTTTGCGCAAGGACAACTATACTCGATGCAACTGTTATGTTAATTCTTGTTACGCTAAAATTTTCCTCGACAGTTCCTTTGACTCTGACTCTGTTTCCTTTTCTCAATGCATCTGTTGGTGTTCCAGAAATCCAGATCCCACTGTATGCTCCCTGTCCGTTTTGTATATAGACTCTTCTTGGCGATGTCTGATTTCCGCCCGGGCTTGTAAAGTTAAATATCGGGATGTCGGATGTATCAGCTGTTACCACTCCTTCAACGCCTCTTACATCATACCCTTCGTAAGCTGATCTTCCGCCGTTATTAGGACAATACTGAACGTCCTGAACATTCATTGAATCACTTGATCTGACAATATAAAATAATTTTGATTTCAGCGTATCAGTCGGTAAAAGTTTTACTCCGCCGAGATTATCTTCGGCTCGTATAAAATATTCAACCAATGTTCCGAGCGGAGCGGGCGGCATTTTTGCAGAATACAAATTGCTTGTACCCACCTGCGCCATTGGCTTATTGCTGAAAGCTCCGTGATTAAATCTCCAGAAGACCTGTGTTGATGTAATTGTCTGAGGCGAAGATAATCCGGGATCTGATGCCGTTACAGTTACTTGGACACTGTCTGCAGGTGTTGGTACACCGGGGCTTCTCAGAGGCGCTGATAAAGCGGGCGGCGCATTTCCCAGACTTAAATCGTTTGGGTAAATAGGGACGATAACGTATGGAAGCTGCGTACCGAAAACCCCTTCATTATTTGAATTTATGATAACACCTCTTATATAATTTACGAATGTTCCTAAAGATGGAGCAACAAATATCGGACCTACTGTATCATTTGGCTGTGTCGAATAAAAATTAGAAAAATCTCTTACATACATTCTGTTTCCATTGTTATCAATAATGCTGAAAGGCTGCCTGTTGCCGATTCCCCCGGCCACAGTCACATTTCTTATTTCGACATACATGCCTTCATATTTTTCTCCGCCGACATAATTAATTGTTCCGCCGTTAGGATAATCTCCGTTCGCAAAATCAGTAATGTTAACGGGTTTCGGCGCGGGTCTCTTGGTAATTCCACCTATCGGTGTAATTGTATAATTATCTGCAGTATCAAGCGCGAGCTGTGTAAGTGTATTTGCAAAATTACTGCTTGCAGTTGAGCCAAACTCCTGTATGGTTCCTCTGACTCTGATTATCTGACCTGAATCAATCTGGTCGATTAATGTCGGGTCATTTCTTGTTCCCTGCCTGATTACAATTCCTCCGAACAATCCGTTTGCAGTATCCTGCGCGTAACATGTGTAGCTTTGTGTACCGCGAAGCAAAAACCGGTTCTGCCCGTTTGCCGGAGATACTCTCGGAGGAGCGGTGACTCTTGCAACAAACTCTACAGAGTCACCGAGTAAATCAGATTTATCTCTTCCAAGTGCAAGAGAGTCATCAGGTTTGGTCTGAATCTGCTGCAGGGTAACCTGCATGAAACCAAGTCCTGCAAGGTTGAATCCAAGTGCATAAACTATGTATGCTGTAATAATTACTATTGGTAAATGTTTTAACTTTTTCATAGTTATATTATTTATTATTAAAAAATATTTTTAAATTTTTACCAGCCTAAAATCAAATCCGCAATTTATTTAACAATTACAAACTTTCCTTTCTTAATTTCTCCTGAATTCAAATCCTTTACTGTAAAAATATAAAGTCCTGAAGAAATTGCCTGATCGTTTTTTGTAATCATGTCCCAGGCATGCTCGCCGCCTGAAAATTTTTGCGTACCGTCTGAAAAAGTATTAAACCATTCGATATCATTCCCATTGTATGTCGCTGCGTCATGTTCAAACTTATCCACGAGGTCACCCGAAAGACTCCATATCTTTATTTCACAATTAGACGGAAGATTGAAGAAATACATTTTTCTTAAAAGCTCTTTTTTATTTCCTCCTCCGTCCCATACCGCGCTGCCGTAATACGGATTAGGATATACTCCGACTTCGGCGCTTGCGTTGTTATTGGCCGGAGTTCCTACAATTATTCTCTGTGAATTTCCAAGTATAGTGCTTTCAAGTGAACCAAGATTTTGAGTAACATCACCCTTGTCAAATGCAGTTACCGAATATATATACTGAAATCCGTTTAGCTGATTCGGGAAATCAAATTTATAATAATACGGAGTTGTGTCACCATCGAAATATTTTGGTGAATCCAGTTTAATAAAATTAAATCCCGTGTTGTTGCCGATGTTATTATGCGCGCTGTCAAATTCTCCCACTATATTAAGAAGGCTGAGTAAATCCTGATTCAAAGT
>JBBRTN010000015.1:0-14131 GCA_038244395.1 Ignavibacteria bacterium | reverse complement strand
TGAATTATCGGGAGGAGAGCAGCAGCGTGTGGGGATTTGCAGAGCCATGATGCTTAATCCGAAAATATTCCTGCTTGATGAAGCCTTCGGAGCATTGGACCCGACTACTAAAAGTGAAATACATAAAGAGCTTCTGAAAATACAAAATACAGAACCCCGCACAATTGTGATGGTAACACATGATCTGCAGGAGACATTTAAATTAGCAGATAAAATCGTAGTCATTGAAAAGGGAGTCGTGCAGGAGACCGGTACTAAGGAAGAGATAATAAAAAGTTCAAATGAATTTGTAAAATATTTTGTGAAGGCACAATACGAATGAAAAGATTTTTAATCATATTAATATTAATGGCTTCCGTCGCTTCCTATGCACAGACTATACGGGTCGGAGCAAAACATTTTAATGAAGGATACATTCTGAGTGAAATTATATCTCAGCTGATAGAAAATGAAGGATACAAAGTTGACAGAAAATTTAATCTTGGCGGTACGCTGGTCTGCTATGAAGCGCTTATAAATAATGAGATTGATGTTTATCCTGAATACACTGGTACGATTTCCGAAGCGATTTTAAAATTAAAAGAAAAAATATCTTTTGAAGAACTAAGAAGCAGGCTGAAAGAATTAAAACTTGAGACCTCAGATGAATATGGATTCAATAATACTTATGCCTTTGCTGTAAAGAAGGAATTAGCAGAGAGGCTAAACCTCAAGACAATATCAGATTTGAGAAACCATCCGGAATTGAAAATCGGATTGAGCTATGAGTTCCTTAACAGGGAAGACGGCTGGAAAAATCTCGCAAAAGAATACGGGCTCCTGCAAAATGCAGTAGGGCTTGAGCACGGTCTTGCCTACAGCGCTATTGAAGATAATCAAATCGATTTAACTGATGCATATTCTACAGACGGTGAAATCCCAAAGTATAATCTTACCATACTTGAGGATGATAAAAATTATTTTCCGAAATATTATGCTGTTTCATTTTATACAAATTCTCTTGATGGTAAAATAAAAAATATTGCCGGGAAAATTTCCGGAAAGATATCCGAAACTGAAATGCAGAGAATGAATGAGGAGGTATTATATGAGAATAAATCCTTTGCCGAAGTTGCCAATGCTTTTTTAGTAAAGAATAATTTAACCATTAACAAGGAAACCAATACCGGCGAAGATAATTTAATCGGACAGATTTTACCGAAGGCGCTTCAGCATTTGAAGATCACATTGATTGCACTTATTCTTGCTATTATCATTGCCGTTCCGCTTGGAATATTAATTTATTCATACTCATCATTCTCCAAACCGGTTTTATATATAGCCAGTCTTTTACAAACAATACCTTCGATAGCTCTTCTCGCTTTTATGATTCCTATTTTTGGTATAGGAGTTTTTCCGGCTATCGTTGCATTATTCCTTTATGGGCTGCTTCCGATTTTGAGAAATACCACAACGGCTTTATTTACTGTTGACCCTCTTCTGAAAGAAGTTGCAAGCGGTATCGGCCTGACGAACTGGCAGAAGCTGAGGTATGTAGAGCTTCCTCTTGCTGTGCCTACAATTCTCGCAGGCATCAGGACCGCAGCAGTAATCAATATAGGAACGGCGACGCTGGCTGCTTTCATTGGCGCCGGAGGATTAGGTGAATTTATAGTAACGGGACTTGCATTGAACAACACAAAATTAATTCTGATGGGAGCGGTTCCTGCAGCAATATTAGCAATCTTAACTGAAATATTTTTTGAAATACTTGAAGGGATTGTTGTTCCAAAACATTTGAAAGGAAAATAAAATTTTTAGAAAACCGTTTTAACGGTTTTCCCGGCTGAAGCCGCGGACTATTTAACCGTACTTTTCTTGTATGTAGTTTGTAAATCAACTAGTATATCTTCCGGGACCGGATACGCATCATCAAATTTTAAAAAGGATACATGGACATGCGTCTTACCGCCACGCAAAATTGCCTTCCTCCCGGTTCTTCCGACTTCACCAACTTTATCTCCGGGTTTAATTACATCACCCGGCTTTACACTTACACTTGATAAGTGAGAGTAATAAAATAATCCGTCATTTGTGACGTCAAATATTTTTACATATCTCCCTCCTCTGAGTTTTGAGCCCGGCTCCCATGTAGTGTCAGTAGAAACTACAACACCCGAGGACATGCTGACAACATCAACTGGCTTCAATGTGGAATCATCGAGCAGGTCTTTGTTATTGTCAAGTATCATTATATCGTGAGCAGGATGTCCGCTCGAATTGCTTCCCTGAAAATAATCATATTCATCTTCCCGGTAGTCTTTTCCGTTATCCCGGAAATAAACAGATGTAAAGTTTTGAAGAGGAAATACCCAGTCGGTTCTTTTTATATTCAAACCTTTTTGCTGTCTGAAATATATTTTTATTAAAGGGTCATACTCTTTCATAAGGTCAACCGCCTGGTCAATATCAATAGTCTGATTTGTTATTTTACTGTCGAGCTGATTCCATTTGCCGCAAATATTATCCTGATTAGCCGTCTGAGAAAAGGAATTTCCGAATGAAAAGAAGAGTGTTAAAAAAAATAATACTGGAATATTTGAAATCATTTTAGCGGCTCTTTAATTAAAGGTCTTTCATCAAGTATCCAGGCCAGTATCCCGCCTTTCAGTAGATGCACATTCTTAAATCCTTTTTCTTTCATCATTGCAAATGTACTTCCGCTTCGTCTGTCTGTCCTGCAGTAAATAAGATATTGTTTATCCCTGTCAAGCTTATCAATTTGAGAAATTAAATTTAGTGTATCATAAAAATTTATATTTGAAACTCCTCCGAGATGACTGATTCTATATTCTTCGGGTGTTCTCAAATCCAGAATTTCTACGCCTGGTTCGTGACCCAATGCAAAAAATTCTTCAGCTGTCAAAGTGTCAGCCGGATTAGCTGTATCAACTGTTTTTAAAACATTAAATTTTGTAAAAGCAAGAACCATTAATAGAAAAGCTGAAAGGAAAATTACGAAACCTGTAATGTAATTATTCTTATTATCTGATGACATAATTTTACTTCTTACTTTTTATTTTTAGCCATATTATTAAGAGCGCTTCCCGACTTAAACCACTCTATCTGCTGTTCATTCATTGTCTGATTTAAAATAATTTCTTCTTTTGTTCCGTCAGAATGTTTCAAGGTCATAATTATTTGCTTGCCCGGTTTTAAATCATTTACACTGAGATCAATCTTATCATCTTCCCTGACTCTGTCGTAATCCTGCTCATCAGCAAAAGTCAGTGGTAGTAAGCCCTGCTTCTTTAAATTCGTTTCGTGAATGCGCGCAAATGATTTTACAATGACTGCTTTACAACCGAGATATCGCGGCTCCATCGCTGCATGCTCCCGTGATGAGCCTTCACCGTAATTTTCTTCCCCTACCACCACCCATCCGATGTTCTGTGATTTGTAATTCCTTGCAGCTCTTGGCACTTCTTCATAATTACCTGTTAAATGATTCTTAACTGAGTTCATCTTTTCATTAAAAAAATTTACCGCACCGATCAGCATGTTGTTAGAAATATTATCAAGGTGTCCCCGGTATTTCAACCATGGACCTGCCATAGAAATATGGTCTGTCGTGCACTTCCCCTTGGTTTTAATTAATACTAACAAGTCTTTAAAATCCGTCGCTGTATCGGGAGGAGAGAATGGATACAATTTCTCCAGTCTCTGACTTTCGGGATTAATAATAACTTCAATATATGAACCGTCTTTTGCAGGAGCTTCGTAGCCGCTCATCCCTTTTAAGAATCCGTGTTCCGGAAGTTCATTGCCCGTTGGAATGTCGAGTTTAATTCTTTCTCCTTTATCATTTTCAATAGTGTCAGTCAGCGGATTAAAGTTAAGTGAGCCTGCAAGAGAAAGTGCGGTCACTATTTCCGGTGAAGCCACAAAAGAATGTGTAGCAGAATTCCCGTCATTACGTTTGGAAAAATTTCTGTTATATGAAGTCAATATAGAATTTCTTTCGCCGTCTTTTATGTCATGCCGCTTCCACTGTCCAATGCAGGGCCCGCAGGCGTTTGCCAGCACAAGACCGCCTACTTTTTCAAACGCTTCAAGCTGCCCGTCTCTTTCGATTGTTGCGTGAATCTGTTCCGAGCCGGGTGTAATTGTGAATTCCGATTTTACTTTCAATCCTTTCGCAATTGCCTGCTTAGCAACTGATGCAGCTCTTTCCATATCTTCATAAGATGAATTTGTACAGCTTCCTATTAAACCGACTTTTAATTCTTCCGGATAATTATTCTCCCTGACAGCATCTTTGAATTTTGATATCGGCCATGCCAGATCAGGTGTGTAAGGTCCGTTAATGTGAGGTTCAAGTGTTGTCAAATCTAATTCTATAATTTCATCATAATAATTATCGCTGCCTTCATCAGGTTTGAGATAATTTTTAATTTCATTAGCAAGCTTAGCAACTTCTTCTCTTTCTGTTGCTAACAAATATGCAAACATTCTGTCATCATAAGGGAAGAGGGAAGTAGTTGCTCCTATCTCGGCTCCCATATTGCAAATTGTTCCTTTGCCCGTGCATGAAATGGTCTCCGTGCCTTCGCCAAAATATTCTATGATAGCGCCGGTTCCTCCTTTTACTGTAAGTATTCCCGAAACTTTCAGTATTACATCCTTCGGAGAAGTCCATCCGGATAATTTGCCTTTTAATTTTATTCCGATGATTTTCGGAAATTTTAATTCCCACGGCATTCCCGCCATTACATCAACCGCATCGGCGCCTCCGACACCTATTGCAATCATTCCCAGACCGCCTGCATTCGGTGTATGCGAATCTGTACCGATCATCATTCCACCGGGGAATGCATAATTCTCAAGTACAACCTGGTGAATTATTCCTGCGCCGGGTTTCCAAAAACCAAGTCCGTATTTATTAGAAACGCTCGCAAGAAATTCATACACTTCTTTATTTTCTCCGTATGCCCTCAGCAAATCATTCTTCGCACCGACTTCTGCTTCGATCAAATGGTCGCAGTGAACAGTCGACGGCACTGCAACTTTAGGAATGCCCGCAGACATAAACTGAAGCAAAGCCATTTGAGCAGTTGCATCCTGCATCGCCACCCTGTCAGGTCTGAAGTCTGCAAACACTTTCCCGCGCTCATATGGTTTTGTAGGTGTTTCCCAGAGATGCGCATAAAGAATTTTTTCCGTGTAAGTCATCGGACGACCGAGAACTTTCTTTGCATCATCAACTTTTGTTTTGAAATTTTTGTATACTGTTTTGATTAAATCTAAATCGAATATCATGTTAGTTTATAATTATGTTTTTTAATAATTTAATTTTTAAATTCTTGTCTTTCAAAATAATTTTTTTGTAAAACTTTTCATCGGCAGTTATCAGATAGCAATCTAATTCAATAGCCAAAGCTAAATAAGTTGAATCGTACAAAGAAACTTCGAAATCTTGTGAAATGGGAATTGATTTTTGAAATAAATTTAAGCTTGGAGTAACAACTTTCATATTGAAATCAAAAAATGTTGTTAATATTAAATAAGTTTCATCAACATTGACACTCTTTTTGAATCTTAACGCACTAGCAATTTCATAAAACAAAAGATCAGGAATAACAATCTCGAATTCATTTCTTAAATATTGATTTCTTAAAGCAATAGCTTTCTCCGAATCAACTTCGACCAAGAACCATTTTAGCATAACAGATGCGTCAAGTACTATCATCTTTCCGATCTGATTTTTCTTATGATTTTAACACTATCCCAACCATCATTATCATTAGAATGCTTTTCCCTGATATTATCCTGAATGATTGCAGCCCTTTTCATTTTCTCAATGTCTTTCGAGGTTGATTTATTTAGAAGTTGAATTTTATTTTCTTTGATTTTTTTTGCAATTGTTTTCATATCCGCAGAAGTGTTTTTATTTCTAACAGAAATTTTTTTATTTATACTTCGACTGTTGGCTTCTTCTCTGCTGTACTTATAATCTTTTGGTAATTTTAATCTATACTTGCTAACTTCCTCCTCCATTACTTTGAAGCCTTTGAAATTATCAGATTCATTATAAGCTGAAGAAGGATTAATTACTGTTATTTTTTCCTCTTTGAGTATACTCATGATTTTGATGAACTCGCTTTGACTATCGGTTTTAATTATTATTTCCATATTTTATTCCCTGTAATTTAATTTAATTTATCTCAATCTAAATTCCTAATTTCTTAAAAAAATCATTAACATCTTTACAAACAACTAAATCCCCCCTTGTCAGTTTTTCGAAATGTCTCTAATGTTTTCTCATTAGGCATTTTTGTTTTCCGTTTTCCATTTATTAAAACATCAATCTTTTCACCTTTTAAGATTCTTCTGATCCTTTTAAGTTCAGATTCGTTTTTGATTTTAATTGTGATTCCTTAATTATTCAGAAAATTATTTATATTTAAAATAAAGTAATTAATTTTTATTTCACTAATACCATTCTTTTCGTCTCAATAAATCCATCACCCTCCAGTTTATAAAAATAAATACCGGAAGGGTAATTACTTCCATCAAAAGTTATTTCATAACTTCCTGATTGCAATTTTTCATTAACTAAAATTTCAATTTCCTTTCCCAGAGAATTAAAAACAGAAAGTTTCACATTTGAAGAGCTCGGAATTTCAAATTTAATAACTGTTATTGGATTAAATGGATTCGGGTAATTTTGTGAAAGTAAAAAATTTTCCGGAATTAAATTAGAAATTGAATTTATGAGGACAGTCGAAGTATCGCCAATTGGTACACCATTTACGATGCATCCTCTTAAAGAATATATACTTACACTCTGAAAAGTTGCCGTCGAAAACGAACTATAATAATAGATCAAACCTATATTATGTTTAAAATATTCTGTGGCTGAAGAACCTCCGCCTCCAAACTGATCTTGATAACTGAAATTCTTTCTTAAGGAAATATAACCAAATAATGTATCCGGGTATATCCCCTGACAGATAAAATTTGCAGATTGAAAGTTATAGCAGGTACGAACAGTGTCATTAATAAATGCCCCAAGACTATCAACCAATCTTTCATGGTTCTCTCTCGAACAAAATGTTGTATCATATTTATATAAACTGCCCGTCACTGTATCAGTCCTTACCCATGCATTATTTAAATTTGGAAACCCGGTACAAAAAAAATACTTATAATTATTGAACAAGCTGTCTCTTAGTACATTTCCGGTAATATAATAATGACCACTACCACTATTACCATAGTACTGATAATAATATGTAAACCTATTTCCAGTTTGCAATGGAAAGTATTTTACTGATATTGAGTCTATTGCAAAAACTGAATCTATAGATATCAGCGAAAGTTGAGTAAGAAAAAAATAAATAATTAAATGTTTAAATTTTTTTGCCATAATTATTCGAGCATTTATATTTCTAATTTGCGTAATCTACATCTTCATCTTTAAGTAACTCCAATCTTTTAAATTTCAAGAGCAGCTGGGCAACAGTCAATACATCCTTCTGACAATAAATCCTGATGCGTTCTAAATTTTTTTCTTCCCAGTAAATATTCCCAACCTGGCTGCCGTCTATGTCGTTCTTCGGAGAATTGATTCCGAATATCGCTGCAAGTAATTTCAATGAAGTAAAACTTTTGAAGTCACCGAATTTCCACAGATCCATTGTATCAAGCAATCTTACTTCCCAGGGTTTCTTTCCTGTGTTATCCAATATAAACGGAATCGGAATCCCATTTATTAAACATCTTCTTGCAATGTAAGGAAAGTCAAACTCTTTGGTATTGTGACCGCAGACTGTATGCTCCTCCTTATAATAATTTTTATTTATCATTTCCGAAAATTCCTGAAGCAAAAGTTTTTCATCATCTCCGTGAAAAGATTTCAAACGGAATTTCAGTCTGTCGTTGTCAAGATAAAATGCTCCCGCACTTATACATACTATCTTTCCAAACTCTGCATATATTCCTGCACGCTCATATGTATCCTCAACTTTTACATTTTCATTTATATGATTTTTCATCTTGATGGACCATAAATTTTGCCATGTTTCACTGAGATGTTCATAAGCTGAAAATTGCGGAACTGTTTCAATGTCAAGCACAAGTACATTTCTCAAATCAAGATTCTCAAGCATAACGTCTCCTTTCGATTTTATATTTAGGGTAATTGAAAATTCCCTGCGACAATTCCGGGAACAGTAATATCTTCATCCAAAGATTCCCATCTCAAAGCATAACCATTCAATCTCAATTGAACGTCTATTAATTGTTGATTTGTGGCGGCTTTTAAAATTTTAAATCTATCTGCTGGAAATCCAATTATTCGCCTATCTGTAAGTTCGATATAAATAATTCTTCCTTCGACCCAAACTTTTATAGCAGTTGGTTCAACAGATATTTCTTTTTCAATAGTTATGGTATTCATAATATTTTTTTCTTTTAAAAATTCCAAATGCTCAAAAATTAATTCTTCAATTTCCCTTAATTTATTTTGTTTAACTCCTTTGTTTCTTGCTAATCTAACCGGCTCCAACCAAAATTTACATTCGCCGTCTTTTGAGTCAACATGAATGTGAGACGGCTCATTTGATTCATCTGAATAAAAATGAAACCGATAAGATTTTATTCTTAAAACAGTAGGCATAAATTACTTTTAATGCTCCTTCCTAAACATCGTTTCATAATAATCTGTCGATTATTCATTTAATAATAATTTGTTCAAGACCTCTTTGTCATCTGTTGGCAAGTTACACTTATAATTTTCACATACAAAAACTCTGCTTTCAATGTTTGTATTATTAATTAAATTCTTAATGTAAGGTGAAATCTTTTCCAGTTCTTCCGATGAATGAAGCAAGACTTTATTCGGAATAAAGATTTCATAAATGCAGTTTATTAATTCTTTTGTCTTAGCATTTTTTAAATCTCCGGATACGATTATTTCTTTTGGTGAATAAAGCATAAAGCTCAAATCACAAAGCAGCTGCGGACTCGAAAAAGGCAGCCTGCTCATGTCTTCCGAAAAAAAGTCTAAGCTCTTTTCCGCTTTTCCGATTATATCCTTATTATCGGTCATATAACCGAGACGGAATAAATTCATTATCTGAACTGAATTGCCCGATGGCTCCGCTCCGTCATAAATATCCTTAGTCTTCAGGATTATATCCGTGACTTCATTTCCTACATCAAAAAAACCGCCTGTTTCATTACTATGATCATAAAATTTTCCGATTGTTATTTCATTGAGCTTTATGGCAAACTCTAAATATTTTATTTCGAAAGATGCTTCATACAAATCAATCAGTCCGCAAATAAAAAATGAATAGTCTTCAAGAGTCCCGTCAAACCTGGCTTCACCGTCAATATACCTGTGCAGAAGAATATTATCCGTAAAAAGATTTTTCTGTATAAATGATACAGCATCTTCCGCAGCATGAAGATAATTATCATTTAATGTAGCCTTATAAATATTTGCAAATGCAGAAATCATCAGACCATTCCATGAAGTTAAAATTTTGTTATCGAGATGAGGCTTAGGACGTTTGCTCCTTACATGTAAAAGCTTGGTTCTGCTTTCGTCAATTACCTTTGCAATTTCTTCGGGCGATTTATCAAACTTTTTTGCCGTATCGAAGATGTCGTTTGCAATAAATAAAACATTCTTAGTTCCAAAGACTTCATGAGGATCATTTAATGTATTGCCGTGCTGCTCAACGCCAAAATAAAAATTAAATATTCCGGAATCTTCTTTACCGAGAATTTTTTCTATTTCATCTTTCTGCCATAGGTTATATGCGCCTTCAGCTTTTTCTTCCGGCTTGTCTTTATCCAATGCACTCTCTGCATCTTCGGCTGAATAAAACCCCCCGTCTTTACTTCTTAAATTTTCCATTACGTAGTGAGCAGTATCTTCTGCAACGAATAAATAAAATTTATTCCGGGTAACGAGATAAGTATTCACGTAAGTTGTAACCAGCTGTGCCTGGTCATAAAGCATTTTTTCGAAGTGAGGCACACGCCAGATATTATCAACTGAATACCGGTGAAATCCTCCCGCGAGATGGTCATACATTCCGCCTTCATACATTTTCTTCAGACTAAAAGTAACCATATCCAGCGATGCGAATTCTTTTTTGTGAAAATAATAATCCAGAAGAAAATTGAAAACTACAGGTCTGGGAAATTTATTTCCGCCTCCAAATCCTCCGTATTCTTCATCATAAATTTTCTGAATGGTGGAAAAAGCATTTTCTAAAATATTCTTATCTAACTTATTATCTTCAGCTGTATTATTATTCCTAACTTTCGAATCAATTGCTCTTTGCAAATTATCCGTAATTTTCTGACCGCTTTCTAAAACATCCTTTTCTTTCTTTTTCCAAACGTCATGAATCTGTGAAATAACATCTTCGAATCCTGACCTTCCGTATTTTGCTTTAGGAGGAATGTAAGTCGCGCCGTAGAAGGGCTTCAGCTCAGGTGTAAGAAACATGCTCATAGGCCATCCGCCGGAGCCTGTCATTGCCTGAAGTGCCGACATGTAAACCCTGTCAACATCAGGTCGCTCTTCACGATCAACTTTCACATTCACAAAATATTTATTCATCAGCTTTGCAATCTCTTCGTTTTCAAAAACTTCACGCTCCATTACATGACACCAGTAACATGTCGAATATCCAACGGAAAGAAATATCGGCTTATTTTCTTTTTTTGCTAAAGCAAAAGTTTTTTCATTCCACGGATGCCAGTCTACAGGATTATGAGCGTGCTGAAGGAGGTAAGGGGATTTTTCACCGATGAGTTCATTCGTATTTTCCATAATTTAAAATACGAAATTTCAATTTTTGATGAAGTGGATTTATTTGACCGGAAATTTCTTGAATGAGTAATACTGCAAAGAGTTTTCAATAGTATATTATTTCAACTTGAAATAGTTGTTGCTTTATCTTTTTCTAATGCATTGGATATTTCAATGAACTGAGGAATCAAAGGAGAGAGTATTTGTATTTTATTTCGGGTAATAATAAAACTACAACAGAAATCTTAAAAGAATCTAAGTTTTGTTGATATTCATATAATTACTTTTAAAGTTTCAATTCCAATTTCACCCTCAAAACTACAGTTTGGGACTCTTACTGATATAAAGTTATTATCAGGCTACTTCTATCTTAAACACTTCTGCCTTTGGCTTTGAAATTTTCTTGCCGCTTTCAGAGATATCTTCCAAATGCATTTTAATAGCTTTCTTTATTGATTTTATTACTTCAATTTTTGTATCGGCGACTACTCCGACTCCGGGGAATTCCGGCGCATATGCTCCATATCCATTTTTACTTTTTTCAATAACTATAGTATATTCCATAAATTATTATTTTAATAATGCTTGTTTCAAAATATTATTTAAAGTCCCTTTCGGAACATCTTTGTTTGGTTTTCCGGCAATGGTCACAGTTCCCTTTTTATTTGAATGTTTGAATTGTCTATGGCTTCCGTTAATTCTTACTTGAAACCATCCATCATCCTGTATTATTCTAAGTAATTCTTTAAACTTCATACATCCTCATTTTATCCCAAAATTATTATCTTCTACATTTCCAAACTAAGTAAATTAGTTTTCTAAAAAAATAAGAAAATTGATATCCCCGGTTAGAGGGTGAGTCCTGTGAACCTGTGAGCCCGTATTGACTATTTAACCATTGACTTTTACTATTAACCATTGACTATTGACCCTATTGACCATTCACAAAATTGACTAAATACGTTTATATGATTTATTTATATTTGCACAATTAATTATTAAAGATGGCTATAAATTTTAACAAATTAACAATCAAATCCCAGGAAGCTTTGCAGTCTGCACAAGAGATTGCTTCAAACTATTCAAATCAACTTGTAGAGCCCGAGCACCTGTTCGCCGCGCTTGTACAGGACCCCGAAGGAATTGTAATGTCTACTCTGCAAAAGCTCGGAGCAAATAAAGACCTTATGCAGATTAAGACAGGCGAACTCTTGGAGAAGCTTCCAAAGGTAACGGGTTCAAGTTCGGGACAGTCGCTTTCAAGAGAGACGAATGACATTCTTGAAAATGCTTTCAAAGAAGCAGCTGCATTGAAAGATGATTATGTTTCTACAGAACATATACTTCTTGGACTTTCAGATGCAAAAAAATCCTCTATTGCCGAACTTTTAAAATCCCAGGGTATAACCAAAAATAATATTCTCAGGGCGCTTAAGGAAGTCCGCGGCTCCAATAGAGTTACCGGACAAAATCCGGAAGATACATACCAGTCACTGATGAAATACGGAAAAAATTTAAATGACCTTGCAATGAAAGGCAAGCTTGATCCTGTGATTGGAAGGGAAGATGAGATAAGAAGAGTTCTTCAGGTTTTATCCAGGCGCACAAAAAATAATCCTGTATTGATTGGGGAGCCGGGAGTAGGTAAGACTGCGATTGCAGAAGGACTCGCTCACAGGATTGTAACCGGAGACGTCCCTGATACATTGAAATCAAAACAAATTATTGCGCTTGATATGGGAACGCTTGTAGCCGGCGCGCAGTTCAGAGGACAATTTGAAGAAAGATTAAAAGCCGTGTTAAAGGAAGTTGAAGAATCAAACGGAGAAATAATTTTATTCATTGATGAATTGCATACAGTCGTGGGAGCAGGAGCAGCACAGGGTTCAGTAGATGCATCCAACATGCTTAAGCCTGCACTTGCAAGAGGCGACTTAAGAACTATCGGCGCGACGACACTCGATGAATACAGAAAATATATTGAGAAAGACCCCGCGCTTGAAAGAAGATTTCAGCCTGTTTTTGTTGAAGAGCCTGATGTGACAGATACAATAACAATTCTTCGGGGTCTTAAAGAAAAATACGAAGTTCATCACGGTGTAAGAATCACGGACGGAGCAATTGTCGGAGCGGCACAATTATCCGACAGGTATATTTCAGACAGATTTCTTCCTGATAAGGCAATAGATTTGATTGATGAAGCGGCGGCAAAGCTTCGCATTGAAATAGATTCAATGCCTGAAGAGATTGATAATTTAGACAGAAAAATTAAACAGCTTGAGATAGAACGAGAAGCACTGAAGAGAGAGATATAAAGGAAGTGATTGCTTCACAATTATTTAAAATGATTTCATTTGCATATTGTACTTTTTTAATTTAGTTTATTGAAAATGAATTACGAACTCACGGTAATTAAGTGAATTAAAATCAATTCTGAAAATCTATGAAATCTATGAAAATTATAATTATATTTCTTTCAATGTTTATAACGGCATTGATCTCAAAAGCCCAGTCTTCTGAGTCAGACCTTAACGGAAAAATATTCAGAGGAAAAGCCACCGAGATTACACCTGCCGATATTGACAGAATGCCTCTTGTCTATGATGAGCTGATTTTTTTTGAAAACGGAAAGCTAATGAGTAATGTAATGAAAATGTATTCTGCTGACAGTTGTAATTTTACTTCTGGTATAGACGGAAGAAGAATGATTGCAGTAAAAGTGGTTGGGTTTAATTCCGATACTTCAGGGAAAGCGGACGGTCAGGATGTTAATTTAAGTTTTTCAGGAAATGTGTACGGGGATGCAAAACTTTCCGGAACCCTTGAAATTATATATCCGGATGGAAGTGAAATCAGATTTTTGGTTTATGCAACAGCCGAATAGACAGGAGATAATTCTTTTTTTATTTATCTTCTCTCTGTAACTTTATTCTTTAAATTATCTTCTAATCCAAATTTCCTCTTCGCTTCCTGAAAATTAGTAACAATCTTTTGTACGCTTGCTTCAGTTTTCGACAGAAATGTATTCGGATGAACTCCAATCCAGACAATAAAAATTATTATAGGAACAAACGACAACAATTCTCTTTTGGAAAGATCCGGCAGGTCTTTATTCTTTTCGTTATCAATTGGTCCGAGCATTACTCTCTGAAACATCCAGAGCAAATATACAGCCGCAAGAATTACCGCAGTAGTCGAAATTATTGTATATAAATTCGTTCCCAGATTAGATGAATAAAAAGATCCCAGCAAAATCAAAAACTCTCCAACAAAACCGTTAAGTCCCGGCAGTCCGATAGATGAAAAAACTACTATCAT
>JBBRTN010000014.1:0-14133 GCA_038244395.1 Ignavibacteria bacterium | reverse complement strand
CTTCCGGGTGGAACTGCACTCCGTAGATATTCAGCTTTTCATTCTCCATGCTGGTTATTACACCTCCAAGGCTTTTCGAAGATGAATTAAATTTTTCCGGAAGCGTGTCAATCGAATCTCCGTGGCTCATCCAAACATTTAACTCGTTGCCTATGCCTCTGAATAATTCGGAATCTCTGAATAAGTATACTTTCGTGAGTCCATACTCCCTTTGCAGTGAAGCATGCAGCTTTCCTTTGAATAAATAACAAAGCAGCTGGAGTCCGTAGCAAATTCCGAGAATTGGAACTTTGCTTTGAACAATAAAATCAACATCCTGTTTTAAAATTTTTGGTGAATCTTTTGAAAGGACACTTGAAGGACCGCCTGAAAGTATTACGCCTTTTATGTTGTAAGTTTTATTCTTCTCCCTGAAATATTTTTTAATGTTAACATTATAAGGATGAATCTCCGAATAAACCTTAAGTTCACGGGTTCTGCGTGCAATCAGCTGCGTATACTGTGCACCAAAATCCAAAATGAGTATCAGATCTGTTTTCTTCAAGTTTATTATTTTAATTCATTTAATTTATTCTTAAGCGAAAATTATCCGGAGTAATATTTATTTGATTCTTAGATCTTTAATGGCATCCCTGCATTCTCCATTGCGAGCAATACCGCGCCCATCGCAGGCGAATACTTTTTAGGAGTAACTTCAATTATCTCCAGCTCTTCAATCTCTTTTTTTAATGTATCCGAAACCATGTTCTTGTTCTCTATAATACTTCCTATAAATGCAATTTTAATATTTTCTTTTCTCCGGGAAACTTTCAAAAAAGTCTTTATGTGCCAAAGCAATCCATCAATTGCTTCATTTACTATCTGCCTGCTGAGAATGCAATTTTTTTTTGCAAGTGAAATTACTGAGGGAGCAATATTCTGTATATCAAAGTTTTCATGAAATACTTTTGCATTAATATTTCTTTTTGTAATTCCGAATTTTTCTTTAAAAATTTTCGCAAGATTACTTTCCGTTTTTCTTTCATCATACTCTTTCGTTACCAGATTCAATGCCCTCCTGCCAATCCAATATCCGCTGCCTTCATCACCTATTATCCTCCCCCAACCTCCGACTCTCGTTATTTTTCCGCCGGTAAATCCATATAAAACCGATCCTGTTCCGCTTATCAGTATTATTCCTTCATTTCCTTCAAATGCCCCGTAAAGAGCAGTCATAGCATCCGTCGTGATGAGTATATTTTTATAGTTTAATTTTATCTCAACGAATTTTCTCAGAATAATTCTGTCTTTATCTTCTCTTGCGCCGGCAACACCCATTCCGATTGCAATACAATTATCCAAATCCAATCCGGCTTTGTGGAGCGAACTTTCAATAAGCTCTGACACATACCCCGTGTAAATATCAGCGCCTGCAATGGAATAATGAATTCCCTTATAAGTCTTATTAAAAATAATTTTTCTTTTGATATCCGTTACCAGAATTTCACACTTCGTCCCCCCGGAATCGATACCTATATAAAAACTGCCTGAAAAATTTTTCATTGTTACCAAGTTATTAATATTCATTTAAAATAGAAATTACAATAAATATTTAGGCTGCCTGTTTTAACTTATTTTAACATCCTGTCTTTTTGCAGTGCTGTCCAAAAACAAATTTATTTTTATCAGTATCATTTGTATTTGAAAAAGAAATTAATTTTTTAATTTAATCTTTGAAACAAACCCGCCTGTGATAAATTGCCGTTAAAAAATTCTGAGTAACAAGTATCGTTTGAATGTAGCCGCAGGCTTTATGCCTGCGGAAACCGGCTAAAAAACGCAACCATAAAGCCTACTTGATGCAGGCAGGGTTGCGACTACAGAAAATTGACTTATTGGACAGCCACAGCGGATTAAGTAGAAAGCTTATAATTCAAAGTTAAAGGTGCAACGTTTTGGACAGAGTTGGTCTTTTTAGACCGGTATGATTTTTTTGAAATCCTATCTTCAGAATTATTTTAGTATATTGCTTACCAATTCAAATAATAATTTCACATTGAAAAAAGAAGTTCTTGATAAAGGGTTTGTCGAAGTCATCGATAAGCTTGGTTCTGATCTTACAGTCGTAAATTCCGCGCGCGTTTCATTCGGTAAACGCAAAGAGATATTTGATGACAGCGACAGGAAGCTTGTCAGGTTTCTTGCAAAAAACAAACACTGGTCCCCCTTCAGACATATGATGGTGCAGTTTCATATCAAAGCGCCTGAATTTGTAATGCGTCAGTGGTACAAGCATGTAGTGGGAATTGAAACTTCATCTTCTTCTTCAGCAAAAGACCATGCATGGAATGAAATCAGCGGCAGATATGTACCTGTTAGTGAATTTTATATACCTTCCAGCTGGCGTCAGCAATCAACAAACAATAAGCAGGCTTCGGAGGGGAGTATAGAAAATCAAGAGGCTGCAAATGAATTCTTTAAAACTGCAATGGATGAAATTCTGAATTCATATCAGAAGCTTCTCGATATTGGTGTAGCTAAGGAGCAGGCCAGGATGCTTCTGCCTTTGAATCAATATACCGAAGTTTACTGGACTGCCTCCTTCCAGGCAATCATGAATTTTATAGACTTGCGGGATGAAGCTACTGCGCAGTGGGAGATTCAGCAGTATGCAAAAGCGATGAAGGAGCTGATGATGGATATTTATCCCGAGACTACTAAGGTTTGGTTTGAGGTTAAAGATAAAGAGGTTTGAAACTATAAAATTTTAAAAAAAATACTTTCTGAATTTTCCGTTTTTTAATTTCCGTTAAAAATACTTTTTAAAACCTGTCCTGCAATGTTTGGATTTTCTTTAAATCTTCTTATTGAATATTCATACCATCTCTGACCAAAGGGGACATAAATCCTCATCTTGTGGCCTTTTGTGACAGCTTCTTCCCTTAGATTTTCCCTTACACCGAGAAGCATTTGAAACTCATATTCATTTTTTTTTATATTCAATTCTTTTACAATTTTAACCGATTCTTTAATCAAAAATTCATCATGAGTTGCAATTCCTACATAAGATTTTTTTTCAAGAGCTATCCGTAAAATTTTTAAATAGTTTTGCCTGATTTCATCGCCATTCTTGAATGCAATCTCTTCGGACTCCATGTAAATACCTTTGCAGATTCTGAAGTTTGCGCCGATTTCACAAAGTCTTAAAATATCTTTTTCACTTCTTCTAAGATACGCCTGAATGACAATTCCCACATTATCAAATTTTTTCCTGGAATCTTCGAAAATCCTTATTGTTGTTTCGGTAACAGATGAATCCTCCATGTCTATCCTTACAAATGTATTTATACTCTTTGCCTTTTCCAGAATTTCATTGACAAGACTCCTGCAAAAATCATAATCTATCTGCAAACCCAGCATTGTAAGTTTAATTGAAAGATTACAATCCAGCCGGTTCTTGTGAATTGCATCGAGTGCTTCAATATTATCATCCTTCGATTTTAAAGCTTCAGACTTATCGGAAATAGATTCACCAAGCACATCCACCGTTGCCATTAATTTTTTTCCGTTCAGGTTCTTGACTGTTTTTATGGCGTCCGATAATTTATCCCCTGCAATATACTTGTTAGCAAAAAGCTTTACAACGCCTTTGGGTAATATTTGTATTGTCGGTACTAAAATTTTATTTACTAACTTCATTGATATTTTGAGTATCTGGTTTTTAAAATTAACTCAAGACTTAAATTGTTATAAATCTTCAATGACTTTTCTTCCCGCAAATCCGTCCTGTATACTGTGCCAAAAACTGATATCAACTTCACCCAAAAGATAACATAGATAAACTTCCTCACCATTTTCTCTTACAAAGGGAAAATCAATAAGACCATTCTCAATTCCTTTTATAACAATTCCTTCTTCAGAAATCTGATGAACAAGTGTCACAAGTTCTTCCATATCTTCAGGAAATTTGCCGGTTCCGTTTGGTCCAATCCCTCCAAAAAACTGATGGTTGTAAATATCATAATTTCTTTCATCAAGGGATTTTTTTAATTCAATTATCCGTACTAATTTGATTTGCAGTCCGGGAAGGATGTTCCTTGCTTCCTGCAATGAGAAATGCTTTTCATGAATCATCAGGTTTTATTTTAAATAAAATAGTAAAGATATTAATTTTTTTATACATTTTAATTATGGTATAAACAAAAAAAGCATTCCGGAAACCGGAATGCTTTTTTATCGAAAGAAAAAAAATGTAAATTTAACCCAAATTTAAATTTACAAATATTAAAAATTCTTAAATAGTATTTCTTAAATTTTATTGCTAAGTTTAATCTGTTTTTAAAAACATCCCTGAATCCCCTCATTTCTATTTGAGGGGATTTTACAAGATAAGACCCAACCCTCATTAAATCTTACTTGCTTATCAAGGACGTTTACTTTAATAACGTCATTTTTCTTGTTTCAGAATAATTTCCTGCAGTCAGACTGTAAATATAAATCCCGCTCGAAAGACTGTTTCCGTTAAATTCAAATTCATTCATTCCCTTTGCTAAATTCTTATTCTCGACAAGTGTGGCGACTGCTTCCCCGTTCATATTGTAAATCTTCAGTGTTACATTCGAGGTTTGCGGAAGCTCGAATCTTATTATAGTCGTAGGATTAAACGGGTTCGGAAAATTTTGTTTTAATAAAGAAATCTTCTCATATTTTACATCAGATTTTTTTGATCCCTGTGATTTATTTACATCGTCTATTATCCTGTTTACTTCTATAGTAAGAGTCTTTTCATTATTATTTGCAAAAACATTTTCGACTTTCATCACCTTGGGCTCAAAAGGACTTTCCGGGTTATCATAATCATTTGGGTACGCCATTATTTTTATACCGTCCTCACTTTGAATAGGAGTAATTAATATTTTAAACTCCCCGTTCATCTCTATTTGTGTAGTTCCCAATATGCTTCCCGTATTACTAATATCGTTAATAAGAAAAACTTTTATCATACCGTCAGTAACCGGGCTCTTATCATCCTTATAAATCACCTTTCCGGATAAATATCTAAGTGTATTATGGTTTGCAAATGTTTCTGAAAAATTTGCAATGAAAAAAATGTTAACTGCAAAAATTAAAAAAAGAAAATATTTAATGTTTATTTTTTTCATTTTTCGGCTCCCTTCGTTAATTCTACTATTTTAGTAAAGAGTTTAATTTAAAAAATTATTTTAAAATATTTGTTCTTTGTATTCTTTTTTTTCTGATTACCCCGGATTTTTGAAACCCTGATTTTTTAATTTCATCTACTGTATTTGACTTACTCCAGTATAAATTAAATAAGTCTATCATCCTGTTTGCAAACTGCTCGTTTTTTACAATTATATCCGCATTGTTATGCCTCGGAACTGTTTTGTCCTGAATATTAATAAATACAATTTTTCTGTCGAAGATTGTCATGTTTGGTAATTCCGATTTTGAGATTTTTATTTTCTCTCCTGATTTTTCAAACTTAGTGCAGATCCTCAACAAATCTTCCAATGTGGCATCCTGTCTTGAATTGTCTTTTATAATTTTAAAATTCAGGCTTGCTTCATAAATAGATTTTATTACTCCACCTCTTTTAAAAAAATCCGAAGCTCCTGTATCAAGTTCTTCTGAAATATATCCTTCTAGTCGTATCATGAATAAAATCTCCTCTTTTGCATTATTAAAAAGTTCAATGAACTTTGCCTGCCTGTGTCTATTAAAACCTCTTATTAATTCAATATTAACATTTGTATTTTCGGATGACTCTTCTGATCTATGTAATACTTCAAATTCCTTAAATGTTTCTTTTAAGTTTTTAATTTTCGAATTGTTATACTGGTCAATTTCACGTTCTATCTTATCGGCAATCACCCTCGGATCAATCATCTCATACCTTAAAATTGTATTCGTCTCAATCTCATTGCAGAAACCCCTGGATGCAAATGATTTTAAAATTTCATAAACCGAAGTTCTTCTTATGTTTGCCTTCTCTGCAATCTCAGAAGCACTCAAGGCTGCACCCTTTAAAAGAACTAAGAAAATCTTGGATTCATATTCTTTAAAACCAATTTGCTGAAGTTTATCTATTAATTCTTTTGATTGCAATATTGTTGTCTTTTAGAGTTAATGCAATATTGCATTAAATTTTATTTTATGTCAATAGCTATTTTTATGACCTCCAAAAATAAATTTATAAAAAATTAAACTATCTTTTACTCTATTTTAAAAGACGGGGGATTATTTAACTACAATATTTACCATCTTATTTTTTACGGTTATTATTTTGACAATTTCTTTTCCGACTATATATTTTTTTACATTCTCATTGTTGAGAGCTTTGTCTTCTAACGTTTTAATATCTGAATCAAATTCAAAATCACTCTTGGCTCTCAGCTTTCCGTTTACCTGAAAAATTACTGTTGCAACATCTTCTTTCACAAGCGCGTCATTATAGCGTGGCCACTCCTCAAGCTGTATGCTGTTTCTGTTTCCCAGCTTTTCCCAAATCTCCTCTGTTATATGAGGAGCAAACGGTGACAGCAGAAGAGTTAATCTTTCGATAACCAGCTTGCTGATTTTGCTGAGCCTGTATAATTCATTAACTAAAATCATCAGGTAAGATATCGCAGTATTAAATTTCATATCCCCGTCCTCTATATCTTCTGTAACTTTCTTAATAGTCTTGTTCAAAAGTTTATTTAATTTCTCATCAGGTTTTTCATCGGTAATATTGGATTTTATTTCTCCTGTATTCTCATCTATTATTAACCGCCAGACTCTGTTCAAAAATCTGTTCAGCCCTTCTATTCCTTTTGTGCTCCATGGTTTTGTTGCTTCCAGAGGTCCCATAAACATTTCAAATAATCTCATTGAGTCGGCTCCAAATTCTTCGATTACTTCATCAGGGTTTTTTACATTACCCTTTGACTTGCTCATCTTTGCGCCGTCCTCACCGAGTATCATCCCCTGATTAAAAAGTTTTCTGAACGGTTCGTTATAACTTACATATCCAAGGTCAAATAAAACCTTGTACCAGAATCTCGCATAAAGTAAATGCAGCACTGCGTGCTCTGCTCCTCCAATATAAAGATCTATCGGCATCCAGTATTTTTCAATTTCCGGACTGCAAAAAATCTCTTCGTTTTTAGGATCAAGGTATCTCAAATAATACCAGCAGGAACCTGCCCATTGAGGCATTGTATTTGTCTCCCTCCGTGCTTTTTTTCCCGTATCTTTATCAATGGTATTCACCCAATCATTTACACTTGCAAGCGGAGATTCCCCGGTTCCGGTCGGCATATACGACTCAACATTGGGAAGCCTCAGAGGCAGCTCACCTTCTTCAAGCGCTTTGAATGTTCCGTCTTCAATATGAATTATCGGAAACGGCTCTCCCCAAAATCTCTGACGGGAAAATAACCAGTCCCTGAATTTATAGTTTGTTGTTTTCTTTCCTAATTCTTTTTCTTCAAGCCAGTCATTGATTTTCTTTTTGGCTTCTTCTGAAGAAAGCCCGTTCATAAAATCTGAATTGACAGATGTTCCGTATCCTGTAAAACATTCTTCTCCTGATTTTGTCTTTTCATAAAATTTATTAATCTCTTCATCTTTATTATATCCTGCTGGAATGACAACCGGGAAAATATCAAGATTAAATTTTCTTGCAAACTCGTTGTCTCGTTCGTCATGTCCGGGAACTCCCATGACAGCCCCTTTCCCATAACTTATCAGAACATAATCTGAAACAAAGACAGGAATCTCTTTTCCGTTAACAGGATTGACTGCAAATGCACCTGTATTTTCACCTGTCTTTTCTTTTGACAATTCCGCTCGCTCCAAGTCAGATTTTTTTTCGGCTTTCTCCAGATAAGTTTTTATCCTTTCCGAGTTTTCATCTGTTGTTATTTCTTTTACAAGAAGATGCTCGGGAGCCAGAATTAAATATGTAACCCCAAATATTGTATCGGGTCTGGTGGTGAATACTTCTATGAAACGGTCTTCTTTTAATTTCCTACTTTTTATTTTAAATTTAAGCGAGGTGCCTTCGCTTCTTCCAATCCAGTTTCGTTGAAGTTCTTTAATATTGTTCGGCCAGTCGAGCTCGTTAAGGTCATACAATAATCTGTCCGCGAATTTTGTAATCCTTAAATTCCATTGCTTCATATTCCTCCGTACAACTGTATATCCTTTTTCTACCTGCTCCGGCACTTCTTCATTTGCCAGCACTGTCCCCAGCTCGACACTCCAGTTTACAGGCACATCAGCAAGGAATGCCAGCCTTTGTGATTTAATGAACTCCAACTTTTCCATTTCATTCATCCCTTCAGGAATTTTTAATTCACTTATGGGTTTTGCCTTATTTTCTCTTTCATCGAAATACGAATTAAATATTTTTAGAAATATCCACTGAGTCCATTTGTAAAAAATCTCATCGGTAGTATTGACCTCCCTGCTCCAGTCATAAGAAAAGCCAATTGCCTTCAGCTGTTGTCTGAAACGGTCTACGCTTTCCTTCATTCTTTCCCTCGGGTGTATCCCTGTTTTGATTGCATATTGTTCTGCAGGCAGACCGAAGGCATCCCACCCCATCGGATGCATGACATTAAAACCTTTCATTCTTTTGAAGCGGGCGACTATGTCAGTAGCAATATATCCTTCGAGATGACCAACATGAAGTCCGCCACCGCTCGGGTAAGGAAAAAAATCTATGACATAATATTTTGGTTTGGATTTATCCAGTTCATCTATACCGGGAGTCTCAAATATTTTATTAACTTCCCAGTATCTCTGCCACTTCTTTTCTATTTCGGTAAAGTTGTATTTCAAATTTAATTTTTTAATTATGGGAATTATTGTCTATGTCCGGATTGCTGATCTTTTCCGGATTGATATTATTCTTTTTTGAACAGATTTATTTAAATAATTTCTGGATTCGATTTAGCTCTTCGTCAGAGGCTTTCGGACCTAAAGCCGTAGTGATGAATCCCTGATAGTTTTCAAAGTAAACATTATCCCCGGATAACATTTCCTTGAAATCCGATTCAAGACCGTGCAGAGGATATAATTTAATATGAGCATGGTTAACACCCATCCCTTCCATTACAAGCGCTGTTCTCCTCACCCCGAGCTTTGAATCAATGAGTTTACTGACTTTTTTTGCAGCAAGGAAAAATTTTGAATATATCTCATCATCCATATCGGCTGTATATGAGTCATAATGTCTCTTTGTTAAAACCAGTATCATGCCTTCTGTGTTTGGAAATAAATCAAGTATAGCTACGAAATCTTCATCTTCATAGATTTTGTAAGAAGGCAATTCATTCATTACAACTTTACAAAATATGCAGTCTTTTTTGTTTTCCATTATAATGAAAATACGTTAAATATTTTTCATATTCAGTGAATTTTTTGAATGAAGCATTGTCACTGATTTTTGCAGCAAATGCTGCAGATCTTAAGCCTTTTAATAAATTGAAAAAAGTATTTAATAAAAGTATATTGGTTTACAAAATATGCAATTAGAAAGAAATTACTTAGAAGTAAAAGAAAAGATCAGAGACGCCTGCAACAGAGTTGACAGGAACCCCGATGAAATTAATATAATAGCTGTAAGTAAACTTGTTTCGTTTTCTAAAATGATGGACCTTAACAAGCTTGGTCAGATTGATTTCGGTGAGAACAGGGTAAAAGAACTGCGTGAGAAACACTATAACATTTCTCTTCAGATGTCAGGGATTGTGAAATGGCATCTCATCGGTCATCTTCAGAGTAATAAAGTCGAAGATGTGATTGCTTTTATTTATCTTATTCACTCACTGGATAATTTAAGACTTGCTGAAGAAATTGACAGGAAGGCAAAAAAGATTAACAGGATTATAGACGTTCTGATACAGGTAAATACCAGCAATGAGACGCAGAAGTACGGCATTCAACCGGATGAAGCTTCCGAACTTTGCAGTCAGATTTCTTCCTTTGATAATGTAAGAGTGAAGGGCTTAATGACAATAGCAAAGCTGACTGATGACAAAGAAAATATAAGAAGCAGTTTCAGGGTCTTAAAAAATCTATATGATGAAATCAAACCTGCCATGAAGGATTTTGAATATCTGTCTATGGGAATGTCTAATGATTATGAAATTGCTGTAGAAGAAGGCTCTAACATGGTAAGAATCGGAAGCGCAATATTCGGAGAAAGAATATAGTTTCATTTTGCTACTTAAATTTAATAAAAATATCATGAATATAATTTCTTCCAAAGATATAAAGAAAAACGATTTCAAAAAATCCTTCCGGGGTTATGATGCAAATGAAGTTGACGCTTTTCTGGAAACTGTAAGTTTAAGGTATGAACGGCTCATAGAAGAAAATGATAATTTCAGCGAGAAGATTAAGACTCTTACTTCCGATATTGAAGTTTATAAAGAGAATGAATCTACGCTTCAGAAAGCAATTGTCAAGACACAGGACATTACAGAAGAAATAATCGGAAATGCAAAGAAGAAAGCCGAAAACATTGTCAAGGAAGCAGAGCTGAATTCACAGAAGATATCACAGGAAACAGAGAAGGATATCATGACAAAAAAGCAGGAGCTTGAAGAGCTAAAGCTCAGGAATGATAAACTTGTCGAAGATGTAAAATTATTTTTCCTTGAAAAGCTGAATGAGATGGATGAATTTATCCGGGCAAGAAATATTTTCAAAATGGAGTTGACTAAGGTTGACGATTCTCCTGAGGATTCCGGTCTTGCAGTAGAAAATATTTCCATGAAAAAGATTTCCATTAATACCGCCAATTCAAATTTTTCCGAGTAGTACAGGTAAGCTTATTAAGATATTCTAATATTTCAATATTCTAATCTTTTAATTCTAATATTCTAATATTCCAATGACAGACAAACACACTCATGCTGTTGACTTTTTAAAGCAGCGTCATGATGAGAAATACCCGATTGGAATCATATTAGGAACCGGGCTCGGAGGACTCGTAAAAGATATAGATATAAAATCAAACATCGATTATTCTGAAATTCCTAATTTCCCTTTATCGACTGTCGAATCACATTCAGGTAAATTAATTTTCGGCACACTTGCGGGCAAAAATATTTTAGCAATGCAGGGAAGATTTCATTACTACGAAGGATATTCAATGGATGATATTACTTTTCCGGTTCATGTTCTGAAATCTCTCGGAGTGCGGTATTTAATAGTTTCAAATGCATGCGGAGCATTGAATCCTAAATTCAGAAGGACTGATCTTATGATAATGACTTCACATATCAATCTTCTTTTTGATTCGCCTTTAAAGAATAAATTTGCGGGACTTTCAGCCGGTAAGGATATCTATTCAAAAAAACTCACAGACCTTGCCGAAAGAACGGCGCTTGAAAATAAAATTCCCATACAGAAAGGTGTATATGCCCCCGTTCAGGGACCGAATCTGGAGACTGTATCGGAGTATAGGATGATAAGGAAATTCGGAGCCGATACAGTTGGAATGTCAACAATTCCCGAAGCTTTAATTGCAAGTAATCTTGGTATTGAAGTTCTCGGACTTTCAATAATTACTGACGAAGGATTTGCAGACACATTAAAGATTGCATTGCTTCCGCACATTCTCGAAGCTGCGGGTAAAGCGGAGCCTAAGATGACATTGCTGATAGAGAAGCTCATAGAGAAGCTTGTTGAAAAACCCGAGCAGTGACAGATGCCGCAGACAGAAGTCTTTTTTAAATTATTAATTACTAATTATTAATTTCAAAATTTAATTTAACAGCCGTGTAATGAGCGACCAATTAGAAAAAATTATTGAATCTTCAGAATACATCAGGAGTAAATTTCCCAAAAACTACAGACCGGAAGTTGCACTGATTACAGAAACTGATTTTGAAATCCCGGAGGATTTCAAATTTGGCGGTGACATCAGTATTGCAAAAATCCCGAACTTCACTTTTATAAATACCAATAAAAAAAATCAGGGAAAAATTTTATTTGCGAAAACCAATAAGCTCGATGTTTTAATTTTACACGGACGGGATCATTACTATGACGGGATCTCAATGCGGGACATTGGTCAGACTATTTATGTTTTGAAATATCTCGGGATAAAAAAAATCATTTCCGTTGACGAGACAGGACATCTCAATCCACGGTTTAAGTGCGGTGAACTGGCATTGATTTATGATCACATAAATTTAATGGGTGATAATCCTTTGATTGGAAAAAATGAAAATGAACTCGGCATTAGATTTCCCGATATGAGCAACGCATACGATAAGGAATTATTTCAAAAAGTCTACGAAACTATGCAGGAAAAAAAATACCGGATTAATGATTCTGTATATATGGGATTAACCGGTCCCGAAAGCGAGACAGATGCGGAAGCTAGATTTTACCGTGAGGCAGGAGCTGATGTTGCCGGGTATAGCATTGTCCCGGAAAATATAACATCGGTTCACTGCGGAATAAAATTCATTGCGGTTGGACTTATCACGAGAGAGCTAGTAGCCGATAAAATGATGGAAGATGTAAGAAGCGAGAAGCAAAAGAATACAGACCAGATGGATAGCCTGAGTAAAGCTCAGAAAAAATTGAGTAAAATTTTGGGAGAGATTGTAAAAAGAATTTCGGGATGAGTAAGAGTGCTCCTTACTAATTATCAATTATTAATTAGTAATTATTAATTAATAAAAAAAAATAATTTAATATTTAAAATTAAGTATCATGGCTGCAAGACTCCAAATTCCAAAGATGTATAAACTCTTTATCGGGGGAAAATTTACGCGGACAGAATCTGAACGATATCTCGATGCAGTGAATCCGAAGACGAAAGAAAAAATCTGCAACATCTCCCGCGCTTCGAGGAAAGATTTGCGTAACTCTGTAGTCGCTGCCAGAACGGGCTTTAACGACTGGAGCGGGAAGACTGCATATGAGAGAGGGCAGATTATGTACAGGCTTGCCGAAATGCTTGAAGGAAGAAAAGAACAGTTCATCGAAGAAGTTTATATTTCCACCAAGCAGTCAAAAGCAGAATCACTTAAAGAAGTGCATAAGGCAATTGACAGAATAATTTATTATGCAGGATTTTGTGATAAATGGATGCAGCTTGTCGGGACCGTAAATCCGGTTCAGTCAGGATATTTTAATTTTTCAGTTCCTGAACCAACAGGAATAACCGGAATAATTTTACCTGATACCTTAAGTTTCCTTCCGCTTATTTCAAGGGTTGCAGTAACTCTGACTACGGGTAACTCATGTATTGTTATTGCAAATGAAAATTCCCCTCTTCCTGCACTATCATTTGCAGAGGTAATAGCGACGAGTGATTTTCCTCCGGGAGTTATTAATATTCTTACCGGTCAGAAGAAGGAAATTGTATCTCACCTCGCGGGTCATTTTGATGTTAATGCGATTGATTACTGTGATGACGACATAGAAATGAAAAAAAATATACAGGTGCTTTGCGCAAATAATGTCAAAAGATTTCATTCACTTCAATCATTGCAAAAAGAATGGGACTGGTATTCCGATGACCTTAATGAAAATCTGAAAGAGATTGAAAAATTTATTGAGATAAAAACAGTGTGGCATACAATGGGAAGTTAACAAATTCACTATCGACCATTAATTATTCAAAATATATATCAAAACTTTGTCAAATTTATTTAAATTAATAATCAGTATTGCACTCTGCCAGTTAGCCGGGCTGATCGGAATTATGTTTACAATAGATTCGATCCCGACATGGTATGCAGCATTAAACAAACCTTCATTCAATCCACCGGGCTGGATCTTCGGACCTGTATGGACTGTGTTGTACCTGATGATGGGAATTTCACTCTTTATTATCTGGAAGGAAGGTCTGAAAAATAAAGACATTAAATCCGCATTTATATTATTTATGATACAATTATTTTTCAATGCAATATGGTCTGTAATATTTTTCGGTATGCATTCCGTGACCGGCGGATTAATAATTATTGTAATTCTCTGGATTTTAATTTTAATAACTATCCTGAAATTCCTAAGGATATCCAGGACTGCAGGAATGCTTTTAATTCCATATCTGTTGTGGGTTTCATTCGCTACAGTCTTAAACTTTTTTATATTTAAATTAAACTGAGTCACCGATTT
>JBBRTN010000013.1:0-14236 GCA_038244395.1 Ignavibacteria bacterium | reverse complement strand
TATCTCCGGACAATGTCGTGAAGAATTTTAGATTATATGTTCCTGCTGAAGTTGGTCTAAAAGATTGTGAGTCGTTAAATACAATTACCGAGCTGTCTCCTGAAAATATATCGCCGCTTGAGATTGTTTTTCTGATTGAGTCAATTGAGTTAATGATGATAATATAGCTAACCGGCACTGAAGACAATTTTGCCTGACCGAAGTTTTTTACAGCCGCATTGAATGTCACATTCTCTCCAGTGTAAATTATTCCCAAAGGATTACTCGTCACTGAAGTAACGCCCGCATCCCTGCTCGAGTCAATCACAGTCAGGACGAGTGTTGCTGTGTCATTTGAATAGACGGTATCTCCGGACAATTCAGTAAAGAATTTAAGATTGTAAACTCCCGCTGTAGTCGGTGTAAATGATTGCGGGCCGCAGAAAGATACTAAAGCGCTGTCATTAACATTCATAGCGCCTGTACTCACAGATCCTGCAGGAGGTCCCCCGTTAACAGAATATTTTACCGGAACAAAGAGGGTGTTCGAACCGTAATTTTTTACTTTTGCATTAAAGCAAAGATTCGTTCCTGTATATATTGTTCCCGGAAAAGATGATACTGCTTCTTGTACTCCGGCATCATTTAAGATTAAATTACTTCCCGTGATTTTATATGAATCAACAGTATCACTATTTGTATTAATAAATTTAATTACAAGACTGTCAGCATACGACTGACAAAGCAATGCGCCGAATTCAGCATTATACTGTAGCCTGCTTCCCGGGTAAGGATTAGACTGTATAGCATCCAGCTTATCTTCACCTCCCAGGCCATTTACAAAATAAGGCAGACCGCCGACTACTAAAGATTCATAAGTATGGATATGACCGCTTATTACAGCTGACGCTCCCCATTTTTTAAAGTTCCATCTTAAATCCGGGAAGTAATCTATATAAGGTGGATCTGTAGATGCATAAGGAGGATGATGCATTACGACAATTTTCCATTTTGCAGTTGAGATTGCTAATTGGTTTTTTAACCACTGACCCTGAACGGAATTACTGTCGACACCATCGGGCTCTGTATAAAAATAGTCATGATGATCTTCAGGACTTGCACCGGTATTTAACATAAAGAATTGAACATTGCCTTTTGTAAAAGTATAGTAACGGACACCGGTTGGTTCCCATACATCGGGAGTATTGCCTATATGAATACTGGTATCGGTTAGTGAAAAATAATGATAATAGTAATAGCCCGCATGGCGGATATCTCCGGGACCATACCAGACGCCATCATACAAATCATGATTGCCCATATCCGGAAAAAATCTGTTTACCGGCGAGCTCCCGTTTCCGAAATTTCCTAAATATGGTTTTATATACTCATGATAATATCTGCCTACGTTATAATCAATACTGTCACCATTTGTGTAAGCATAATAATTATTATCACCATTTGTCACAATAAAATCAGGGTTCCAGGATTTTACAAGGACAGATACATTCAGCTCATTCGGGTCATCGCATCCGTAATCGCCAATCACTGCAAACCTGACCTGCGCGCAAAGATTTATTGCGGCGAATAGAAAAATCAATGAGAAGCTTTTTTTTATTATCTTCATTTTAATTTAATTTATTCCCGGATAATCTATTAAATAAATCACCGGGATATTTTTATAACCACTGCCTAAAATTAATAAAGCAGTGAAAATTAAATCAGAATATACAGTTGAATATAAATTTGGGTTTATCGAGGCAGTATATTTGGATATTGAACAGAACAGTATTGAATTGTAAATGGCTGAATGGGACAAATAAATAACCTTTTTCATTTCTTCTCCCTTAGATATTGCAAAGATATTGCAAAATCGTAAATTAATTACTTTCCTTGCATGGAAATATAAGTTCGTTAACTTGGAGTCTGATCACATAGCTATACATTCATTGAGATATCAACGGGTATTTGCCTTATCTGTAATCTTTACAATACAAAACTACGGATAATAAAGTTGTATAGCAAAGAAAATTTTTGATGGGGACTTATTTTAACAAAAATGAAGGAGAGATTTATCTCCCCAACTTATTATTCCCGGCTTTAGAAATCCGTATCATTCGATTCTTTCTTAAGGCATGGTTTTGAAAAAACGAAAAAGCTTTATAGTTTAAATACTGTATCTTCGATATGTCATAGTTTAATTTTCAGAGATCAAAGGAAAAAAAATCTAAAAATGTTATCTTAAAAACCTAAAAATTAATTAAAATCAAAGAATTTATAGTTAATATTTATGTAAAACTACAGAAATAAATTCTAAAAACAAGAATATGTTTCTTTGACAAAAAATGGAGATTAGCGTATTTTGAATAAATTGGCGTGACGGTGTTAAGTTTTTTGAGCAACTATTACTTTCCAAAATCCAAAATTTATTAGACGGCTTCTTAAAGCCTGCATGAATTATTCTGATAATTCTTATAATTTATAAAATTTATTAAAAGGGATAATTTTATAATATCAAATTAAATACCAGAATCGAATTTATAATTGTAAATCAAACTCTCATTTTATACAATAAATAAATATAATATTACAAAAATAATACTTTTAAAAAATGAAAGGAAACCCAGATGAAAAAATTAACATTTACAATTTTTATTTTAATGTTAACATTAATTTTCTTAAATGAAAAATCTTATTCGGCAAATGAACAATTCAGAAGTGCAGCTTCAGGAAACTGGAATTCAAATGCCACATGGGAAATGTCCACAAATGGCGGATCTACATGGTTTGCTGCTACGTCCTCTCCGAATGATACAAGCGGGGCAATAACAGTCAGAAGCCCAAACACAGTTACCGTTACTGTTAATGTAAGTGCAGACCAGCTAGTAGTGAATAACGGCGGGACTATCTCAATAAATAGTTCAATCATTTTTACTCTCCTGGACGGGAGCGGTGTAGATTTAACCCTAAATTCCGGCGGCATAATATCCGGATCAGGAACATTTAAAACACTAGGAGTTTCAGTTACTGTTATCAATAGAAACGGCTCGACTTTCAGCGCGGCATTTCAGGTTGGAACCGGCGTGACAACTTCCTATGATGACGGAGGTCCGTACATTGCTACATACAGCGGACCGGTAACTATAAATGCCGGAGCAACTTTAAATACGTTAAGCGGCGGATATTCAAACCAGTCAAACGGCACAGTTGTAAACAACGGAATAATATCCGGAAACAGATTCATAATGAACGGATCTCTATTGACAAATAATAATACAATTTCTTCATTAGCATTGGAATTAAATTCGACAACGTCTCTTTCGGGAACAGGCGCATATACAAGTACTGCAATATCCATTGCAGGTACGGGAAATGTTTCATTATTAAATAATTTAACTTTTTCTCCGGGATTAACTTTTACAATTAATACCGGAGGAATATTAAATCCTAATTCAAGGGTCTTTAGTTTTAATGCAGGGACATTTGTTATCCTCAACGGCGGTAATGTGTCTAACTCAGGGACATTTCAGACTCAGAACGCGGTAAGCATGAATATCAGAGCCGGAGCAAATTTTAACGCTCCATTAAAAGTAAATACTGGAACCACAACTTCATATGATGAGGGAGGTCCGTACATTGCAGTTTACAAAGGCACAATGACAATTGATGCAGGAGCGACACTGACAACTCCCAGCGGAGGTTATTCTAATCTTGCAAGTAATACGGTTACGAACAGCGGATCTATAACAGGCAACAACTTTATTATGAGAGGAGCTACATTGACAAACCAGGGCAATATTTCTCCATTAAATTTAACTTTCGATTCGGTGACTTCAGTTTTAGGATCCGGGACATATACCTCCAATACAATTTTAATCTCCGGTACTGCAAATGTAAAATTATTGAGTACGATAACTTTTTCTCCTGTCTCAAGTCTCACAATTAATTCAGGCGGAGTCTTGACACCAAGCTCTGAGACATTTGCTTTCACATCAGGCACATTCATTTTAAATTCAGGTGCAACTGTTACCGGTCTTGGGGTTGCAGCCGGTGTACTGCAAACACAGGGAAACGTTATTTTTATTTTCAGAAGCGGTTCGTCATTTAATAGTGCAGTAAATGTTACTTCAGGTATTTTAACCGCATATAATGATCAGGGACCTTACCTGGCTGTTTTCTATGGTACCATTACGATAAATTCAGGAGCCACATTAACTGTTCCCAATGGCGGATATAATACTCAGGCAAATAATTCTTTGACAAACAACGGCTCAATAACTGGCGTCGCAACTTTTACAATTCGCGGTCCGATACTAGCTAACAACGGTTCAATAACTACCACAAATTTGAGATTTGATTCCACCACTTCTATATCAGGTACCGGCACATATACAAGCAATACAATAACTATTGGAGGTGCAGGAAATGTTTCTTTATCAAATAATGTAACATTTACTCCGGGGACATCTTTTACAATATCTAATGGAGGTATTCTGAATCCCAACAATAAAATTTTTAATTATAACAGCGGTTCATTTTATGCAATGAACGGTTCGACTGTTCTCAGTTCAGGTACATTCCAAACCCAGTCAAACGTTAATCTGATAGTTAAAGCAGGATCAAACTTTAATGCTCCTTTAAAAGTAAACACCGGGACAAGTACTGCATTTGATGATGCCGGTCCGTACAATGCAATATTTAATGGAACAATCACTGTGGATGCCGGCGCAACCTTACGGACTAATAACGGTGGTTATACCATTCAGGCAAATAAAAACGTTACTGTCAATGGATCATTATTTTCATTCCCAGGTGCAATTGTCAGAATGCGCGGTTCAGTATTAACAAACAACAGTTCAATCAGCGGAGGTAACTTTAGTTTTGATTCAACTACATCAATAGCCGGCGCTGGAACAAATACTACATCTGCAATATCAATTTCAAGTACGGGAAATGTTAGCTTATTAAATAACGTAACATTTTCTCCGTCTACTTTTACTATAAAGATAAATGGTATTTTAAATCCTAACACGAAAATATTTACTCTTGCATCAGGTTCACTCGTAATGACCTCAGGAAGCACAGTTCAGAATTCGGGGATATTTCAAACACAAAATACGGTTACTCTGTTAGCAAAAAACGGTTCTAATTTTAATTGCCCGCTGAAAGTAAATACCGGGATTACAGTATGTTATGATGATGCCGGTCCGTATACCGGTACATTGAATCAGACTGTAACTATTGATAACGGTGCAACTTTATCAATCCCTGCAGGAGGATATGCTATGGTGTTAAACAATAATGTTATAAATAACGGAACACTGACAAATCTCGCCGGTGCGACTATTAAATTTTACGGAACTGATTTGACGAATAACGGTAACGTATCTGCTAACCTGTTTTACTTTGAACCCGGCGCTCACACATTGCAGGGCACGGGCTCATGGTCGGCAAATACAACTGTCTTAAACGGCTCGACTGTAACTTTATTGTCCAATCATCAGATGAGCGGAGTTGCAATAAATGCCGGCGGAACATTTAATGTTTCAACTTTCAAACTTTTATTATCGGGTACAAACCCAATAGGTAACAGCGGCACGTTTAATACAACAAGCGGGACTGTCGAGTATGACGGAACATCTGCACAAACTATCTCGACATCTAATGTTATTTATAACAGGTTGAGAATTAATAATTCCTCCGGAACAAGCTTAGCAGGTAACGTTATTGTTAATGATACATTATCGGATTTACTCGGTCATTTGAATCTTAATGGAAATATATTAACAATATCACCAACAGGCTATTTGACTGAAACTTCCGGAAACACTGTTAACGGAACTGCGGGATATATTACAACGACAAGAAATTTAAATGCGCCTTCATCTTTGAATGTCGGGGGTCTGGGAGCTGTCCTCACTACAAGTGTTAACATAGGAAGCACTGAAATCAGAAGAGGACACACGGCTCAAAACGGACTGGGTGGCAATCAAAGTATTCTCAGGTATTTTGATATCACGCCTTCAGTAAATACGGGTCTTAACGGAACTTTAGTCTACAAGTATGACGAGTCGGAATTAAACGGGAGAGTCGAGTCAATGCTTGCATTGTACCGGTCAACAAATTCAGGAACGAACTGGATTTTAAGAGGCGGTGCTGTCAACGCTGCAAACAACACTGTCACGTTGAGCGGTATAGATGCTTTTTCAAGATGGTCGGCAACTTCAAATCTTGTTGCAGCACAGATTAAAATATTAATTGAAGGGTTCTACAATAATGCTGCCAACAGTTTAAATATGCGAGACACTGTCCGGGCATACTTAAGAAACATTGCTTCCCCGTATGCTGTGGTTGATTCAGCAAAATCACCTCTCGACTCATTGACTTTTTTGGGGACATATAATTTTAACAATGCTCCTTCAGGAACTTACTATATTCAATTGAAACACAGAAACTCGATTGAGACATGGAGTAAATCAGGCGGAGTTTCTTACGTAAGGGGAGCTGTACTGAATTATGATTTTACATCGGCGGCGTCTCAGGCATTCGGAAATAATTTGACACTGAAGGGTTCAAAGTATTGTATTTACAGCGGAGATATTACTCAGGATGGTTCAGTTGATCTGACTGACCTTTCATTGGTTGATAATGCAGCAGCTAATTTTCTTTCCGGCTATGTTAATACAGATGTAAACGGTGATAATTTTGTTGACCTCTCGGATTATTCGATTGTTGATAATAACGCATACAACTTTGTAGGAAAAGTTATTCCTTAGTTTTAATTAACTCCGGGACCAAAAAATTTATTTTAAGAATATAAACAGGACTGAATTATTTTCAGTCCTGTTTTTATTTAGATTTAATGAAGATATATTCCTTCAGCACTGCGCCTCACAGAGAATGTCCCGAACGAAGTAATTGGAATTGAAAAGATATCAATAGTAAGTTATCTTGATTTTACAATTAAATTATTAAATAAAAAATTTCATCACACAGTGCAATGTCATTTTTTATTATTCTTAAATTTAACTCTAATATTATATTATGTTAAATTTCATAGCAAAAGTATTTAAGTCCGTCAGTCTTGCAGCAATTATAATTTTTACTGTTATATACGGCTGCAAAACTCAGAATCAAAAAGCCGAAGCGATTCTGGAATCCAAATCAGGAAGTAATGTAAAAGGAAAAATAACTTTTACAAAAGAAGGCAATATGATAAAAGTTGTAGCCGATATAGAAGGACTCACTCCGGGAAAGCACGGATTCCATGTTCATGAAAAAGGAGACTGCAGTGCGCCTGATGCAAGCTCTGCAGGCGGTCACTTTAATCCGGAGTCCATGCAGCATTCGGGACATGATTCTCCTCAGAGACACGTTGGAGACCTGGGAAATTTAATTGCCGACTCAAATGGCAAAGCTCATCTTGAGCTCACGGACATGATGATGTCTTTCGACGGAAACAATTCGATAATCGGAAAAAGTGTAGTCGTTCACGAGAAGGAAGATGATCTTACAACGCAGCCGACAGGAAACTCCGGCGCCCGCGTAGCATGCGGAACTATTGTTGTGGTGAATTAAAATACATTGTCTGAATCAGGAAATTTGGTTAATTAAAGTCGCTGTTGAGTAAGTTTGTAGTATTCATGATGGATGTCTAATATTTTCTTCAAATAATTTTGGGGATTTATTCCACTTTTAGAAAACTGTTTTTGTTCAGAAAATCGCAAACTTTTTCCAGGACGAGACATTGTTAACTGCAAACTGTTAACTCGTAATTCAAAATCAAAAATGACTGCTACTACAGAAAAATTAATATACGATATATTAATAATCGGCGCTGGTCCGATAGGTCTTGCCTGCGCAATAGAAGCAAAGAAGAATAATTTAAGTTATTTAATAATTGAGAAAGGTAGTTTAGTAAATTCCATATTTAATTATCCGGCTAACATGACATTCTTTTCTACATCGGAGAGAATTGAAATCGGAGGCGTGCCTTTTGTATCTCACGGAGTAAAGCCAACGCGGAAGGAAGCTCTCGAATATTACAGAAGAGTAAAGGGCGCATTTGACCTGAATGTGAATACTTACGAGAAAGTGTTATCAATCGAAAGTGATTCCGGTTTTTATAAAGCGGACACAGACAGGGATATTTATTATGCGAAAAATATAATAGTGACCACAGGCTATTATGATAATCCAAGTTATATGAATGTCCCGGGCGAAGACCTGAAAAAAGTAAAACATTATTTTGATGAGCCGCATCCTTACGCATATCACAAGACAATTGTCGTCGGAGCCGGTAACTCCGCTGTGGATGTCGCCCTGGAGCTTTTCAGAGTCGGTGCTGAAGTAACTATGATTATCCGCGAAGATAAAATAAAGCCGTCAATAAAATATTGGGTCAGGCCGGATATTGAAAACAGAATTACAGAGGGCTCAATCAAGGCTTACTTTAATTCCCGGATTATTGAGATTAAAGAAAACGAAGTTATCATTGAGACTCAGGACGGAATTGTGAAAATCGAAAATGATTTTGTATTTGCAATGACAGGCTATCATCCCGACTATGATTTTTTGAAAAACACAGGGATTGAACTGACAGAAAATAATAATCCGGTCTTTGACAGTCATACATTTGAAACTAACCGTAAAGGAATTTACTTAGCAGGCGTAGTCTGCGGCGGGAAGAATACCGATAAATACTTTATTGAAAATTCAATCGAACATTCAAAGATAATAGTAGATAACATTTTAAAAAATCCTACTGAAAAGAATTGAAATACCGTCTCTTCCATCTACTCCATTAATAAAACTAAAAAAAAAGCTTCCGGCCCTAACTTCCGGAAGCTCAACGAAATAATGAAATGAAAGAACACTTTTATTTTATCCGGATAATTTTCTTATGGTTAAAATCAATTACGATAAAAAATGAGATCCGGTTTTTAAATTCATCTTATATAGAAATACTAAAATTAAACTTTAAACTTCAAACAAGAATACTTTAATATGTATTTTTCAAAATTTGATGCAAAAAAACCTATTTAGCTAATATCATTCTCTTTGTTTCGGTAAATCCCTGTGCAGACAGCCTGTAAAAGTAGACTCCGCTTGATAAATTATTACCGTGGAATTCAAATGAATAACTTCCTGCATTTTTATTTTCATTAACCAGAACATCTACTACCCTGCCTGTAATATCATAAACCTTTAATGTAACCATTCCGGATTTCGGAATTTCAAAATTAATTTTAGTAGTCGGGTTAAAAGGATTTGGATAATTTTGAGATAAGTTCATCCGTTCAGGAACAGAATTGGAAAAATTTCCCACGTGTGTTAGTATAAGCTCTGTCGGAATAGTTTTCAGCAATGTCCCGAGCAATCCTCCGGCATAAATATAATTATCTGAATTAAAATAAAGAGCCGATAATCCGTTGGTAGTAACAGTCGGCTGAACTATCCAGCCGGTGCCTGCATCAGTTGACTTAATTATTTTTCCGTCTCCCGCGATTGCGTATCCAATATTTCCCCTGAACTGAACTCCCGCGTATCCTCCTGTCGGCGTAGCTAAAAGTATCCAGGAATCTCCTGCATTTGTTGTCCGGTAAATTCCTGTTGATGCAGAAATATATCCATTACTTTCGTCAGTAAAAAATACATTGTTTAATGATGTGAACGGGACCGAGACTGACATTGGAGACCAGGTTGCACCGGCATTAGTTGTTTTCAAAGCGGCATTATTATCGCCGACTGCGAAACCTGTATTATCATTCACGAAATAAATTGAGCTGAGTAGTGTACCCGAACTGGAAATCGTAGTCGGCACCCAGCTGGCACCTGCATCAGTAGTTTTAAGTTGTCTACCGTAACTTCCGATTACATAACCTGTATTCGCATTTGTAAAAAAGACATCAGTGAATATTTCATTGGTTGTACTTATATAAATACTGTCCCATTTGATTCCGCCATTTGTCGTTTTATAAATTGTAAGACTTCCTGCAAGGTATCCCGTCTCCGGGCTTGTAAATGCAGTACCGTATATTGGAAGAATATGTGTACTTGTCTGCAAATCCCATGTCGCTCCGGCATTTGTCGTCTTCAGTATATCACCATGATTGAATCCAGTTACTGCATATCCTGTATTTGCATTTACAAATTCAATATCCGAAACATATCCATCTGTAAGTGAAGTCTCAAATGTAAAAGTTGCGCCACTGTTTGTTGAGCGAACCATAGCGCCAAATGAACCGGCAGCATGTATAGTACCGTTTGGCGTAATCACCGCATCAAAATACTGGCTTGAGATACTGCTTCCTATCTGCTGGCTCTGATACCAGTTATTTCCTCCATCAGTTGATTTAATATAAACCGAGCCGCTTCCAAATCCGAATGCTGTATTTGCATCTAAGAAATTGAGTGACATCACATCAATACCTCCGTCTGACAAAGCGAAATTCCACGTATCACCTGCATCCGTTGTTTTATAAATTCTCCCTTCGGCGGATCCTACAAATCCGGTTGTCGCATTTACAAAAGCCATACTTTGTTTCTTATAATTATCCTGATAAATAAAACTCCAGCTGTTTCCGCCGTTTGTAGTTTTAATTATCTGCCCACCGAGCGAGCCGCCAGATCCGAACCCTATATTCTCGTCGAGGAAATATAAATTGTTCAGATAATTTGCGCCGTCTGTGGTCTGAGTAATCCAGCTTTGACCGGCGTCTGTTGTTTTCCAAATTCTGCTTTCAAAAATAAAAAATCCTAAAACATAACCTGTGTTTGAATTTATAAACTTGATATCAAGCACAGAAGAATTTGGAAATGAAGGAAGCTGAAGAGAAGACCACGAAAGACCGCCGTCAGTTGTACGCACCAACTTCTGATTTTCTCCGCCTGCATAGCCTGTACTGGCATCAATAAAATCAATACTCAGCAGCTTGCCTGAGAACCCGGAGCTTAAATTGTCCCAGTTAGAACCGTTATCTGTCGTCTTTAAAATTGTACCATAATTTCCTGCAGCATATCCGGTATTGTCATCAACAAAATCCATTGCATATATAGTATTACCCTGAGGTTTCGGATTTAACCATTTCCAGTTATCAGTCTGCTGCGCGTATGATGAAATACTAAGGACGAGGGTCAGTAAGATTGCTCTGTAAAGTAAATTTAATCTTTTCATTTTATTTAATTTATTTATTTATAAAAATTATATACAAAAATACTTAGCCCAAGGTAGGAATCCAAACCTGAATACTTCCAACCGTAGGACTCAGATCTATATAATTCCGGCTATTATTTTATAGAAGCCATTAATTTATTGCAGGGTATTTTTAAGAGTCTAAATATATTTTACATACGGACTTGAAATCACGGGACAAAATGATTATCTTAGCACTCTAAAGACAAGACTGCTAACATAAAATCACAACTTATTTATAAATAATAAACTTAACCAGACAAAAAAATGAAAATCAAACCACTCAGCGATAGAATTATCGTTAAACCGGCAGAGGCTGAAGAAAAAACAGCTTCGGGAATTATCATTCCTGACACTGCCAAAGAAAAGCCAATGAAAGGCGAAGTTATTGCTGTCGGCGCAGGCAAGATAGCGGATGACGGAAAATTAGTCAAAATGGAACTCAAAGTAGGCGACCAGATTCTTTATGGTAAATATTCCGGAACAGAGATTACTTATGAAGCTACTGAATATCTGATAATGAGAGAATCAGATGTTTATGCCGTAATCTAAAATTTGCGATCCTCTTAACCTTTAACTAATAGAGGATGCCTGAAAGAAAAAATTTTAAATAATTTAAACAAAAAAAAACATGTCATCAAAAATAATAACATTCAACACTGAGGCAAGAGCGTCTTTAAAAAAAGGTGTTGATACACTTGCTAATGCAGTGAAAGTTACATTAGGACCGAAAGGTCGTAATGTAGTAATAGATAAAAAATTCGGAGCACCTACCATTACCAAAGACGGCGTTACCGTAGCTAAAGAAATCGAGATCGAAGATCCGGTAGAAAATATGGGTGCGCAGATGGTAAAAGAAGTTGCTTCAAAAACTTCTGACGTTGCCGGTGACGGAACAACCACAGCAACAGTTCTTGCCCAGGCAATCTACAGAGAAGGTCTGAAGCACGTAACATCAGGCGCTAATCCAATGGATTTAAAAAGAGGTATTGATAAAGCTGTTTCTGAATTAGTAAAAGGATTAAAAGATATTTCGTCACCTATTAAAGAAAATAAAGAAATCGCACAGGTCGGATCTATCTCGGCTAATAACGACAAATACATCGGCGATCTTATTGCGCAGGCAATGGATAAAGTCGGTAAAGACGGCGTCATAACGGTCGAAGAAGCAAAGGGAACAGAGACTACGGTTGATGTTGTCGAAGGTATGCAGTTTGACAGAGGTTACTTATCACCTTACTTTGTAACCAATGCTGAGTCAATGGAAACAGAATTAGAAGATCCTTACATTTTAATTTATGATAAGAAAATCTCGACCATGAAGGACCTGCTTCCTATATTAGAGAAGTCAGCTCAGTCAGGAAGAGCAATGCTTATCATTGCAGAAGACATCGAAGGTGAAGCTCTTGCAACATTAGTTGTAAATAAATTAAGAGGCACTCTGAAAATCTGCGCAGTAAAAGCTCCGGGATTCGGCGACAGAAGAAAAGCAATGTTAGAAGATATAGCAGTACTTACAAAAGGAACAGTGATCTCAGAAGAACAAGGCTACAAACTTGAAAATGCTACATTAGCATATCTCGGAACAGCTAAGAGAGTTGTAATCGACAAAGACAACACAACAATCGTTGAAGGTGCAGGCGATCCGGCAGACATTAAGAAAAAAGTCGGCGACATAAAAGGACAGATGGACAAGACGACATCGGACTACGATAAAGAAAAATTACAGGAAAGACTTGCTAAATTATCAGGCGGAGTAGCAGTATTAAAGATAGGTGCTTCAACTGAAATTGAGATGAAAGAAAAGAAAGCAAGAGTTGAAGATGCATTGCATGCGACAAGAGCTGCAGTCGAAGAAGGAATTGTTCCGGGAGGCGGCGTTGCATTATTGAGAGTCGCTTCAAAGTTAGATGCATTAAAAGAAGATAACCATGACATTATGACAGGAATCGGAATCATAAGAAAAGCAATCGAAGAACCGATAAGACAGATCGTTGACAATGCAGGACTCGAAGGTTCAGTCGTGATCAACAAAGTAAAAGAAGGCAAAGGAAACTACGGCTTCAATGCAGCAACAGAAGTTTATGAAGACCTTGTTAAAGCCGGTGTTATTGACCCGACAAAAGTAACAAGAATCGCACTTGAGAACGCGGCGTCAGTTGCGGGATTACTCCTTATGACTGAAGCGTGTATCGTTGAAAGACCGGAGAAGAAAGATATGCCGATGATGCCTCCGGGCGGTGGCATGGGCGATATGGGCGGAATGTATTAATCGCTTCGCTTCAATTATCAATTATCAATGTTCAATGATTAATTGGTTTGACGTGAATCATAAATAGAAGATCTAAAATCATAATAACCTGTCGTGCTTTTTTTGTGCGGCAGGTTATTTTAAAATATAAAAAACAATTATAAATTTCTTAAAAATAATTTCATTATTTTTGTTCGACTAATTAACCGGAGCGAACAATATTGAAATAAACTTATTCCCTTGTTCAGATTCAATATTGACGCTTTCATTTCAATAAATCTAGCGTATAATTGTGCGCAATTTTTGTTTATACTTTGCAGAAAATAATTAATATCGGTATTTTGCAAAAGATATGAATTATAGATAACAAATAATCAGAAAATAACTTGCTTTCTCAATTCTCGATTTCAAATATGCAAAATTCTGTACAATTATGAATTAATTAACGATTATATTGAATAAACTAAAGATAAAAGGAAGATTGAAATGAAAACTCATCATAAGATTATTATCGGTGACAGTCGGAAAATGGTAGAAGTACCTAATGAATCTGTACATTTGGTTATAACTTCACCTCCCTATTGGCAACTAAAAGATTATGGAACATACAACCAGATAGGATTTCATGACAGTTATGAAAATTATATTAATAACTTAAATCTGGTCTGGAAAGAGTGTTATCGCACACTTTATTCTGGGTGCAAATTGTGTGTAAATATCGGAGATCAATTTGCTAGAGCTGTTTACTATGGACGCTATAAAGTAATTCCAATTAGAGAGGAAATAATTAAATTTTGTGAAAATATCGGATT
>JBBRTN010000012.1:0-14321 GCA_038244395.1 Ignavibacteria bacterium | reverse complement strand
GGAAAGAGAGATTTAGTTTTCCAGGTATTCTTCAATCAATTTCAAAACTTCATATTTTCCTTCATCCGTAACTATCGAAAAAGGTATATAGTCAATGCAAAGATCTTCATTATTAACTATCTTGGAGGCTCTGTATATCTGCTTTTGCATCTTGTTTGCAGAAATCTTATCCGATTTTGTGAGTACTACGGCAAAAGGAATTTCATAATACTCCAGCCAGCTAACCATCAATTCATCAAGGTACGTTGGCTCATGCCTTGAATCAATTAGTACAAAAACTAATTTTACATTCGATCTCTCACTTATGTAATCCTCAACTAATTTTCTCCAGCCCGCTCTTATTTGCTCAGGCACTTTTGCATAACCGTATCCGGGAAGATCTACAAGATAAAATTTTTCATTTATCAGGAAATAATTCAATTGCCTGGTCTTGCCGGGGACAGAACCGATCTTTGCCAGTTTTTTCTTGTTGCATATTGTATTTATCAGTGATGATTTGCCGACGTTTGACCTTCCTACAAAAACAAATTCTGCCAGTACTGAATTTGGAAGAGCCCTGAGGTCATAAATACTTTTTATAAATTCTGCTGATAAAATCTTCATTTACTGAACTTTTTTATTTTAAAATGAAAAATCCTTAACTTAAATAATAAATTTTACTTGGAAAAAATTTTTAAAGTAGTTAAGGATTCTATTCTAAATATTACTTGCTGTCTTCTTTTTTCTTCTTTACTTTAGGTGAAGTTGTTTTTTTATCTTCCGTTTTCGGTTCTTTCTTTTCAGTCTTTTTCGCCCTGGGTTTTACTTCTTTTTTAACTTCGGTTTTTGTTTCCTTAGTCTCTTTAGTATCCTTCTTTTTTCCGTCTGACTTTACTTCGGGATTTTCTTTAGCTTCTTTTTCTTTAATCTTTTCCTCTTTAGCTTTTACATAGTTATAGTCAACGAATTCAATTATCGCTGTACGGGCACCATCACCGTATCTGTTCCCGGTTTTTAAAACCCTTGTGTAACCGCCCGGCCTGTCTGCTACCTTTGCCCCTATTTCATCGAATAAAATAATAAGGGCTTCTTTATTATTCAGAAATTTTCTCGCTTCTCTTCTCAAATGAATATTTTTTTCGGGTGCAGAATCCCTGAACTTCAAAGCCTTTTTCGCCTTCGAAACCAATGGCTCAATAAATCTCCTTAATTCCTTTGCCTTGGCTTCAGTCGTGTGAATTCTCTTATTCAATATGAGAGAGATGGAAAGATTGGCCAGCAAGGCGCTTCTGTGACTTGCTGTCCTCTGTAATTTTCGTCCTTTTTTTCTGTGTACCATTTAGATTCTTAGTATATTCTTTTAAATAATCTATTACTGTGAATTGTTTTAAACCGCAGGCTCTTCCTTTAGGTATTTGTCTACATCCATTCCGAAGGTCAGTCCGAAATTTTCAATCAATTCTCCAAGCTCTGCAAGAGACTTTCTTCCGAAATTTCTGTAATGAAGCATTTCACCTTCGTTCTTTCCTACAAGGTCTGCAATAGTTTTTATATTAGCCGATCTCAGGCAATTCTGTGACCTGACTGATAAATCAAGTTCATCAACCGGCATTAACAGAATCTTCTTTACCATTTCGTGCTCTTCATCTTTCTCAGTTTTTACAGGCTCTTCTTTTTTCTCAACCTGTTCAGGGTTCAGATTCAGGAACAGCTGAACGTGCTCTTTCATTAATCTTGCTGAATATACTAAAGCGTCTTCAGGATTAATCGAACCGTCCGTGGTAATATCTAAAATTAATTTTTCATAATCGGTTCTTTTTCCGACTCTCGTGTTTTCGATTGTAAAGTTCGCAAGCTTGACCGGTGAAAAAATGGAATCTACATAAATAAACTCCATCGGTAAATTCAGCTGCTTGTTATCTTCAGAAGGAACATAGCCAACTCCGGTACCCATTCTTATTTCAATATTTAGATTTGCATCCTTGTTTAATGTAGCAATATATTTATCCGGATTTAATATTTCAAAATCTGCAGTATTATCCTGGATATCCTTAGCTGTAAATTTGTGAGGACCCTTTAAATTAAATTCAATCTTGGTTGATTTGCTTGTAAGATCTTTAAACCTTACCTCTTTAAGATTAAGTATAATTTCAGATAAGTCTTCCACTACTCCTTTTAATGTAGTAAATTCGTGCGGCGCATCGTTTATCTTAATCGCAATAATTGCACTTCCCGGAAGCGAAGAAATTAAAATCCTTCTTAAGGAATTCCCCAGTGTTACTCCATACCCTCTTTCTAAAGGCTGAACCACAAACCTTCCAAAAGTATCCGAGTAAGAAGAATCCTCTTTTACAATCGTTTCCGGCATTTGAAAATTATTAATCTTCATTTATTATACTTTGTTTTATTTTATTAAATATAACTATTTTGAATACAACTCGACTATGAGCTGTTCATTTGCAATGAATGGAACTTCGACTCTTTCCGGCTCTTTCATAAATGTGCCCTTCATATTTGCCTTATCCAGTGAAAGCCACGGTACCATCATGTTATCCTTAATCCTTTTCATCGAATCATGAATCAATTCCAGCTTCTTACTCTTATCCCGGACCTGTATTAAATCACCCGGCTTTAAAAGATAAGAAGAAATATTTACAACCTTCCCGTTAACAGTAAAATGTCTGTGCAGAATAAGTTGTCTCGCTGCCTTTCGTGAAGGCGCCAATCCCAGACGGTAAACAGTATTGTCGAATCTTCTTTCCAGCAGCTTTACAAGGTTATCTCCTGTAATACCGGTTTTCTTTGAAGCTTCTTCAAAATATTTCCTGAATTGATTTTCCAGTACGCCATAGGTCTTTCTGACTTTTTGTTTCTCTCGCAACTGTACTGCATAATCAGTCATACGGGTTCTTCTGGATAACCCGTGCTGCCCCGGAGGATAATTTCTGCTTTCTATCGGACACTTATCGGAAAAGCATTTGGTACCTTTGAGAAATAATTTCATTCTTTCTCTTCGACACAATTTGCAACTCGGTCCTGTATATCTTGCCATTTAGTTTTTTTAATTTCCTTTGTGAAAAAAATTTTACTTTTATTTATTAATTATTGCCTTCTCTTTTTCGGAGGCCTGCACCCATTGTGAGGTAAAGGTGTAATGTCTTTTATTGAAGTAATTTCCAGTCCCGCTGTGTTCAATGACCTCACCGCTGCATCTCTTCCCGAGCCGACGCCTTTTATAAGCACATCCACTTTCTTCATTCCTAAATCACATGCTGCCTTGGCTGCCGATTCGGCAGTTACCTGTGCGGCAAACGGAGTATTTTTCTTTGAGCCCTTAAATCCAAGCTTACCCGAAGATGCCCATGATATTGTGTTTCCGTACATATCAGTTAGAGTTACGATTACGTTATTAAATGTTGCCTTAACGTGCGCTACTCCTGCGGCCTCTACATGAACTTTCTTTTTCGTTTTTTTAAAATTCTTTGCCAATTTTTTAAAGCTTTAATTTTAATTATTATTTTTATTTTATCCTGTCTTCTTTATCTGATCTGATATCATTTCAAACGGTCAAACTGCAATTAATCAAAACAAGGCAACTGAAATTATTTCTTAGCCGCTACTTTCTTCTTACCTGCGACAGTTTTCTTCTTGCCTTTTCGCGTACGGGCATTGGTCCTTGTTCTTTGTCCCCTTGCCGGTAAGCCTTTCCTGTGTCTTTTTCCTCTGTATGTTCCGATATCCATTAATCTCTTAATGTTCATCGCAATCTCCGATTTCAGAGAACCTTCCACCTTAATATCATTTGTGATTTCCGCACGGATGTGATTTACCTCGTCATCAGTAAGCTGGGATACTTTTTTATCTTCGCTTATAGCTGCCTTTGCTAAAATTTTTTGTGCAGTAGATTTCCCAATTCCAAAAATAGACATTAAACCAATAACGACTCTTTTGTTTTTCGGTAAATCCACTCCTGCTATTCTTGCCAATTTATCTCCTGAAAATATTTTTAAAAAAAATTAACCTTGTCTTTGTTTATGTTTTGGATTTGTGCAAATTACTCTTACAACGCCTTTGCGCTTTATGATCTTGCACTTAATACACATTTTTTTTACTGAACTTCTCACTTTCATAATATTATCTCCGTAGTTTTATTGTAATTTATTTATACCTGTATGTGATTCTTCCCTTTGTCAGGTCATATGGCGAAAGCTCGACCGTTACCTTATCGCCTTGCAATATTCTTATATAATTCATTCTCATCTTCCCTGAAATGTGCGCTAAAATCTCGTGGCCATTTTCTAACTTAACTTTGAAATTAGTGTTTGGCAATATTTCCGAAATAATCCCGTCAACTTTTATAGCTTCTTGTTTAGCCATTTTAAAATTTGTGAATCAATGTGAATCAATGTGAATCAAATAGTTAAAATCTGCGGCTTTCCTTTCTGTACCAATATCGTGTGTTCAAAATGAGCAGAAGGTTCTTCGTCTTTAGTTGCTATTGTCCATCCGTCATTTTTCTGATAAACTTTGTATGTTCCGTAATTAACCATCGGTTCAATCGCCAGTACCATCCCTTCAAATAGTCTTTGATTCGATGCTGAACTATAAAAATTCGGTACTGCAGGATCTTCATGCAGATTCTTTCCAATCCCGTGACCAACAAGTTCTCTTACTACTCCGTAACCCGAACCTTCAACATAATTTTGAATCGCAGTCGAGATATCATTAACCTCATTTCCTTCAACTGCCATTGCAATTCCTTTATATAAAGACTCTTCGGTTATTTTTAAGAGCTTTGCTTTTTTGGTTGAAATCTCCCCGACAGCATAAGTATATGCACCATCCCCGAAATATCCGTTTTTCTTTACCCCGACATCTATCGAGACAATATCTCCCACCTTTAGCACCTTATTACCGGGTATCCCGTGAACCACTTCATCATTTACAGAAATACAGCTACTGGATGGAAATGCTCTCTTCTGTACTTTGTAACCCTTGAAGGCAGGATATGCATCCTTGGAAACAATAAACTCCTCAATCAGACTATCAATCTTACCGGTTGTTATTCCTTCCTTAATAAAATCTTTTATATAAACAAAAACTTCTGAAACTATTTTACAGCTCTCTCTTATTAATTGTATTTCCTCTGAAGATTTTATCAATGACATTTTTTCCTATCTTCTTGCTTTGATCTTTCCTGTTTTCATAAATCCGTCATAATGTCTCATCAGTAAGTGCGATTCAATTTGCTGGAGTGTATCGAGTGCAACACCTACAATAATCAATAAACTTGTTCCGCCGAAAAATGAAGCCAGTCCTGTCGTTACTCCTAATTTCATTAAAAATGTCGGAAGTATTGCAATTATTGCCAGGAATATAGCCCCGGGTAATGTAATCTTCGTCAAAATATTATCAATATAATCAGATGTCGGTTTACCGGGTCTCACTCCGGGAATAAAACCACCCTGCTTTTTCATATTATCTGAAACATCCTTTGGATTGAATGCAATTGCAGTATAGAAATATGTAAAGAATATAATCAGCAATGCATACACTCCCGAATAAAACCAGCTGGTATAATTAAAATACTTCGATATACTCTGCATAAATTCGCTGTTAGGGAAAAATGATAAGAACGTACTCGGGATAAACATTATCGATTGAGCAAATATTAAAGGCATAACTCCCGCAGAATTTACTTTCATAGGAATATACTGAGTCACACCTCCGAAGACTTTTCTGCCTACAACTCTTTTTGCATACTGTACCGGTATCTTTCTTGTCGCCACAGTCACTGCTATAACGCCCGCAATAATAAAAATAAATCCCGCTATATATATTAGCTCAATTATAAAATTTCTGGCACCGGAAGAAACAATCTGATATTCATCAAATACAGAGTATGGGAATCTGTCAATTATGCCGATGAATATTATTAAAGATATTCCGTTTCCGATCCCGCGGTCTGTAATCTGCTCTCCAAGCCACATCATAAAAATAGTTCCGGCAGTAAGCAGTATTACAGTTGAAACCGTGAAGAAAAATCCTGAAATGTCAGGGCTGATGACACTTAAACCTCCGACGTTTCTGCTTGCAAGCTGGACGCTGACTCCCCATGCCTGTAATGCTGCAACTGGGATAGTCCCTACTCTTGTCAGCTGATTAATCTTCTTTCTTCCTTCTTCACCCTCTTTTTGCAATTTCTGAAAGTATGGGAAGACTGCACCTAGCAATTGAATAATAATAGATGCGCTGATGTATGGCATTATTCCTAATGCAAAAATAGCTGCATTCTTAAATGCGCCTCCTACAAATAAATCATAAAGTCCGAATAACGTGTTGTCGGATTGATTTTTTTGCGCTTCTGTAAGCAAAGTAGCGTCTATTCCGGGAAGTGTTATGTGGGCACCGATTCTTACAACCACCAGCATTGCCAGAGTAAAAAGCAACCTGTTCCTTAATTCAACTATCTTGAATATATTTCTGAAACTCTCTACAAATCCACTCATACCGTTACTGCTTTTCCTCCACCTTTTTCTATCTTCTCAATAGCTGATTTACTAAATGCATTTGCCGTTATTTCAAGCTTTGAATTTAAATTTCCGTTACCTAATATTTTTAACGGTTTATTCTTACCCTTTATCAAACTGTTCTTCAATAAGTAATCCTTATCAATTTTAGTCTCGGAAATTTTTCCTTTGTCAATTAAACTCTGAATGTCATCCAGATTAATAGTGACAAACTCAACTCTGTTTATATTTTTAAACCCGAATTTCGGAACTCTTCTCTGAAGAGGCATCTGACCACCTTCAAACCAAGCTCTGAACTTAGCTCCTGATCTTGAATGCTGACCTTTATGACCTCTTGTAGAAGTTCCCCCATGACCCGAGCCTTGTCCCCTTCCGACTCTCTTTCTTTTTCTTCGGGAACCTTCTGCGTAATGAAGATTACTTAAAATATCCATTTAAAAAAATTTAATGTTTTAAAAATACCTCTTATATTTTTTTTTATACAAGAGGTATTGTAGAATTTATTTATCTCTTGAAATTATATGATAATGAAACAATTCCATATAAGTCATTTTGCTTTTCCGCTGAAAATATTCGGACCAATCTGAATAAATCTTTCACCAATCAGACCATCAAGGCTAATTCTATTTAATTTTTTTTACTGCTTATAATTCTCTTCTACCTTAACTAAATGCTTGACCACATTTATCATTCCCCTGATCTGAGGAGTATCGTTTTTTATTGTAAAATAATTCGGTCTTCCTAATCCAAGCGCCTCAATGGTTAGTTTCTGTTTTTTCAGTCTTCCGATAATGCTTCTGGTTTGTGTAATCTTTATCATGACTTCTATAAAATAAATATTTTTTAATTTGCAAATAACTCTTGAAGCGAAATTCCTCTTCTGTCAGCAATAGTTTTTGCATCGTTTAATGATACCAGCGCCTTTATAGTTGCCTTTACTACGTTATGAGGATTTGATGAACCTAAAAGCTTTGTTAATACATCCTGTACTCCTGCAGATTCCAAAACAGCGCGAACTCCCACACCGGCTATAATTCCGGTTCCCCGCGATGCAGGTTTTAATAATACTTTGGCAGCTCCGAACTTTCCAATTATTTCATGGGGAATTGTCCCTTTAACAATCGGCACTGTAATTACATTTTTCTTAGCATCTTCTACACTCTTCCTGATTGAGTCGGTTACTTCATTTGCTTTTCCCAACCCGATTCCTACATGTCCTTTACCGTCCCCTACTACAGTCACAGCCGAAAAACTAAACCGTCTTCCGCCTTTTACTACTTTTGCAACTCTTCCAATGTGAACCATTTTCTCTTTTAACTCTAACTCTCCGGCTTTGTATGTTTTTTTTCTCGTCATTAATTTTAATTCTTTTTAAAATCTAGTTTGTTCTCAGGGGAGGATTCGAACCTCCATTAACGGCTCCAAAGGCCGCTGTCCTGCCATTGGACGACCCGAGAGTTATCGTTTTGATTCTTTTTAAATTCTTATAATAATACTAATAATAATCAAAAATTTAAACCACCTTCACGGGCACCTTCGGCAAGAGCTTTTACTCTTCCATGATATAAATAGCCATTACGGTCAAAGACTACATGGCTTATATTATTTGAAACAGCTTTTTCTGCGGTTAGCTTTCCCACAATCTTGCTCCCTTCAAGTTTTCCCTTCAATCCCGCAATCTTTTCGGATACGTCTTTGGACTTTGTTGAAACTGTAAGCAATGTCTTAGCATTAACGTCATCTATAATCTGTGCATATATATGATCCAGACTTCTGTAAACAACCAGCCTTGGTCTTTCCGGGGTTCCTCTCAGCTTTTTCTTAATCTGAAATCTTATTCTCTCTCTTCGATTTTTACTTTTTTGTATTTGATTCATTGTAATTTATAAACAATTTTATTTTGCAGCAGTCTTTCCGGCTTTTCTTCTGACAACTTCGTTTTCATATTTTATTCCTTTTCCTTTATAAGGCTCAGGTTTTCTGAATGATTTAATCTTTGATGCTACAAGTCCCACCAATTCTTTGCTTATTCCGTTTACTACTACTGTATTCGGAGTTGGTACTTCAATAGTAATATCAGCAGGAGGAACAAATACTGTAGGGTGTGAATATCCCAGCATCATAACAAGATTTTTTCCTTTCATTTCAGCTCTGTACCCGATACCTACAAGCTCAAGTTTTTTAGAAAATCCATCATTGACACCAATTACCATATTATATATAAGCGATCTGAATAATCCATGAAGCGCCTTGTTTCGCTTAGTATCATCGTTCCTCCTTACCAGGATTTCATTCCCGCTTACATCTACTTTTATTCCTTTAACAACATTCAGATTCAAAGTTCCCTTAGGACCGGTCACTTCTATATTATCCGCTTTTTGAGTGATCTTTACTTTATCTAAAATGTTTACCGGTTTTTTTCCTATTCTGCTCATTTTGTTGTTCAGTTATTCTTTAAATATTCTTTAAAAAATTTTTACCAGATTTCACAGACAACTTCGCCGCCAACTTTTAAATTTCTTGCTTGCTTATCCGTCATTAATCCTTTGGATGTGGATATTATCGCTACACCCATTCCGTTCCTTACTCTCGGAAGGTCTTCATTCTTCACATACCTTCGTATGCCCGGTCTGCTGATCCTTCTCAAACCCAATATGACACTGTCTCCGTCTGAATATTTCAGTTTAAGTGATAGCACCCTGAATCCTTTTTCTGTTTCTAAAATCTTAAAGTCTTCTATAAAAGAAGATTTCTTTAATAGATCGCTGAGAGCCTCTTTAAAAGTAGAATAAGGCATTTCTACTGTCTTCTTTCCCGCTTTTAATGCGTTCCTGACTCTCGTTAAATAATCCGAAATTGGATCTGTCATTGACATTTAATATATCTCCTGAATCTTTTTAATTTACCAACTTGATTTTACTATGCCCGGAATTTTCCCCTGTAAGGCCATCTCTCTGAATACTAATCTTGACATACCGAATTTTCTGTAATATGATCTTACTCTGCCGGTAAAGTTGCACCTGTTATTAAGTCTTGATGCGCTGCTGTCGCGAGGCAGTTTTTGTAATGCTTCATAATCACCGCTTGCCTTCAGTTCTTTTCGCCTTTCAGCATATTGCTTTACTATTCTCTCTCTTCTTTTTTGTTTCGCTATTAATGCTTTTCTTGCCATCTTTTTTTATGACTTAATTAATTTTTTGACTGCCTGGTAATAAATGGTACTCCAAATGATTTTAATAATTCAAATGATTCTTCATCCGTATTCGCTGATGTTACAAAAGTTATATCCATTCCCGAAATTCTGTTTACGTTATCTACATTTATTTCCGGAAAAATAATCTGCTCTTTTATTCCAATGCTGTAATTTCCTCTCCCGTCAAAACTCTTGTCTGACAGCCCGCGGAAATCTCTTATTCTGGGAATTGAAATATTAATAAACCTGTCGAGAAATTCATACATTCTGTCATTTCTTAATGTCACCCTTACTCCAATATTCTGTCCTTCTCTCAGCTTAAAGTTAGAAACAGACTTCTTTGCCTTTACTACAGCCGGCTTCTGTCCGGTAATTGCCTCGATCTCTTTTACTGTTGTGTCAATCAATTTCGCGTCCGCTGTCGCTGCGCCTACTCCTACATTAATATTTATTTTCTTAAGCTTTGGAGTCTGCATTACATTTTTGTAATTAAACTTTTTCATTAATTCAGGCACAACCTTTTCCCTGTAATGCTGAATTAATCTCACAGGCACCTTTTCTTCTACAAACTTTTCCGAAGATTTGCCTTCTTTCTTTTCAGCCCCGCCTTTTTTTGCTGGGTCTTCTTCTTTCTTTCTGTCTGATTTTGTTTTAGCCATGTTTTGTTGTTAGCTGATAATTATTTCTCCGGATTTTTTACTCAGTCTCATTCTTGAAACTTTACCGGTGTTTTCATCTTTTATTGCTTGCATTCCAATTCGAGTTGGCTGATTTGTCTTTGGACACATCAGCATTACATTTGAAATGTTTATCGGGGCTTCCCTCTTTACTATTCCACCTTGCTGATTCTTTTGGTTTGGCTTCGTATGTCTGTGAATAATATTCACTCCCTCGACTATTACTCTGCCTTTTTCCCTGTCAATAAATAAAACTTTTCCCTGGGATCCTTTTGAGTTACCCGAAATAACTTTTACGGAATCGTTTTTCTTTAATCTCGTTTTAATTTTTGTGTTCTCTTTCATTTTTTATATTCTATATATTATACATATTCTATATGACTTCCGGTGCAAGTGATATGATCTTCATGAATTGCTTATCACGAAGTTCTCTGGCTACCGGTCCAAAAATTCTCGTTCCCTTTGGTTCATTCTGATTGTTAATTAGTACTGCTGCATTCTCATCAAACTTGATATAGGTGCCGTCCTTTCTTCTTGTCTCTTTTACCGTCCTGACTATTACGGCTCTTGAAACTTCTCCCTTCTTTACTGTGCCTCCCGGAATTGCTGTCTTTACAGACACTACAACAATATCGCCGACTCCCGCATATCTTCTGTCCGAGCCGCCCAAAACCCTAATGCATCTGACAGATTTCGCACCTGAGTTATCTGCAACGACTAAATTGGTTTCTTCCTGTATCATTTATTATAATCTTTAATATATGTTTGTAATTTATTTAACTTTTTCAACAATTTCCACAAGTCTCCATCTCTTCGTTTTGCTCAATGGTCTTGTCTCCATTATCTTTACCTTGTCACCTATATCACAGGTATTCTTTGGGTCGTGCGCAGCAAATTTTGTTGTCTTCTTAAAATACTTCTTATAAATCGGATGCATTACCTTCTTCTCCTCCGTCACTATTATTGTCTTGTCCATCTTATTGCTTAAAACTTTCCCAACTCTTGTTTTCCTCATTCCGGTATGCGAAGTCTTCTTTTTTTCCCCGGTAGTATTGCTTGTTTCTTCTTTTGTTTCTTCTTTTATTTCTTCTTTTATTTCTTCTTTTATTTCTTCGGACATCTTATGAAATATTTATTAAATTATTTTTTTGTATTCTTTGATTTTGTTATATTCTCATTAATCTTCATGTCCTTTTCTTTCATAATTGTCTTTATCCTGGCAATGTCCCGCTTTACATTTGATAGTGATTTATAATTCTCCAGTTGCCCGATTGCATGCTGAAATCTTAAATTCTCTAACGCTTCAAAATTATCCTTCAATGCTGTCTTCAAATCTTCTGACGGCATTTCTCTGACTTGCTGTGCTTTCATGAAATTCTTTTTTATTTTTAATCTATTCTTTTTACGAATTTTGTTTTTATCGGCAATTTGTGGGAAGCAAGCCTGAACGCTTCTTCAGCTATTGTCTTGTTTACTCCGTCTACCTCGAACATAATTCTTCCGGGCCTTACTACTGCTACCCAAAATTCTGGAGCTCCTTTACCCTTACCCATTCTTGTCTCTGCTGGCTTCTTTGATACAGGCTTATCAGGAAAAATTCTTATGAAAACTCTTCCGTCTCTTTTCATGTGCCGTGTCAGGGCAATTCTTGCCGCTTCAATCTGCCTGTCTGTTATCCATGCCGGCTCCATTGCCTTAAGTCCGAATGTACCGAATGATACACTGAAACCCCTTCCTGCATTTCCTCTCAAATGTCCTCTCTGGGCTTTTCTGAATTTAACCCTCTTGGGCATTAACATATATCAGTCTCCGTATTATTAATTTTAATTTCTTGATAGTTTTTCGCCTCTGCATATCCAGACCTTTACACCTATTGCTCCGTAAATCGTGTGTGATGTCACAGATGCATAATCTATGTCCGCTCTTATTGTCTGCAGCGGAATTCTGCCTTCCTTGTACTGCTCGGTCCTTGCAATTTCAGCTCCGCCTAATCTTCCCGCACACATTATCTTAATCCCTTCAGCACCCATTCTCATTGTTGAAGTAATAGCAGATTTCATTGCCCTTCTGAAAGATACCCTGTGCGCCAGCTGGCCTGCAATGTTTTCAGCTACCAGTACAGCGTTTAATTCAGGCTTCTTTATCTCAAGCACATTTATCTTTACTTCCTTATTGGTAATTTTCTTGATCTCGCTCTCAAGTTGTGTAATTTCTTTTCCGCTCTTGCCAATTACAAATCCCGGTCTCGATGTGTGAATCGTTAAGGTTATTTTTTTTAAAGTTCTCTCGATCGTAATATTGGCTATCCCTGCTTTCTCTAACCTCTTCTTAAGGTAAGACCTTATGACGGAATCTTCCATGAGTTTTGCTGCAAAACTTTTGTCATCATACCAGTTTGAATCCCAGGTATTGATAACTCCTAATCTAAATCCAACCGGGTGTGTCTTTTGTCCCAAAAAATCTCCTTATGATTTTTTAATTATTTATTTTCTTCTAATTGTTCGACTATGACAGTAAGATGCGCCGAACGCTTTTGAATTCTGTTGGCTCTTCCCTGAGGTGCCGGAAGTACCCGCTTCATCGAAGGTCCCCCGTTTACAAAAATTTCTTTAATAAAAACATCATTCTGATTTAGTCTTCCGGAATCTAATTTGATCAATAAATTATTATAAGCGGAAATCAGTGTCTGCTCTACTACCTTAGCGGCATTTTTATTTGTGAATCTTAATATACCGACGGCTTCATCTACTCTCTTATTTCTTATAAGGTCTACAACCAATCTCATTTTCCTGGGTGACGATCCTATATGTCTTTTTAATGCTCTGGCTTCCATAATTTATTTTCCTCCCGATTTTTCTTCTTTTCTTTGTCCCGAATGCGCCCTGAATGTTCGTGTGTGTGAAAACTCTCCCAGCTTATGTCCTACCATATTTTCGGAAATATACACGGGAATGAACTTGTTGCCGTTGTGAACGGCAAATGTATGCCCTACAAAATCAGGAGTAATCGTGCATGCTCTTGACCAGGTCTTAATAACTTTTTTTTGTTTCTGGTTATTAAGCCTTTCTATTTTTTCAATTAATGTAAAATCTAAGTATGGACCCTTCTTGAGTGATCTTGACATTCAGTTATTTCCTTTTCTTCACTATAAACTTATTTGAAATATTTTTCTTTTTTCTGGTTTTGTATCCTTTTGCCGGCAATCCCCATGGACTCACAGGATGACCGCCGCCTGATGTTTTTCCTTCTCCGCCACCCATCGGATGATCTACTGGATTCATAGCAACTCCTCTGACATGAGGCCTTCTGCCCATCCATCGTGACCTTCCTGCTTTTCCTAAACTTATATTCTCATGATCAATGTTGCTTACAATTCCTAATGTCGCCTTGCATGTGTTGTTGATCATCCTTACTTCACCTGATGGAAGCTTGACCTGTGAATATTTCGTGTCCTTTGCAACGATCTGCGCTGAAGCGCCTGCGCTTCTTGCTAACTGTGCACCTTTTCCCGGCTTAAGTTCTATATTGTGTATGAATGTGCCAACCGGTATAGCTGATAATGTGAGTGTATTGCCGGATTTTAAATCTGCCTCATTTGATGATTCAATTTTTTCGCCGACTTTAATTCCGTTAGGTGCAATGATATAATTTTTTTCACCATCAGGATATTTTATAAGTGCAATTCTTGCTGTCCTGTTCGGATCATATTCAACTGACATAACTTCTGCTTCACCCGGATTGGTTCTCTTGAAATCTATTATTCTGTATCTTCTTTTATGACCGCCTCCTCTGAATCTGGAAGTAATTCTTCCGAGATTATTCCTTCCGCCTGATTTTTTTAATGGGGCTAATAAAGATTTTTCCGGAGTGGTTTTGGTTATCTCCTCAAACGAGGAAATACTATAATACCTTGTTGCCGGTGTCGTTGGTTTTAATTTCCTT
>JBBRTN010000011.1:0-14643 GCA_038244395.1 Ignavibacteria bacterium | reverse complement strand
CGCCGGCATTATCCGAACAGGTTCTATGGGTTTACTCTCAGCCTCGTTATGAAGCACCCCAATTAATTTGAACGTTGAAGAACTGATTGTTTTCTTTACAAATATAAATACTTAAAACAAAAATGACAACCCCAAGCTTAGAGAGTATTCTATGGAAAGAATATGCATTTGAGTTAAAAACGCTTTACGGTAAGTAAAGTGAAATACTTTACTCTGCTATGGATATTTGTTTCTGAGTTTTATATTTTATCATAAACGAAATCAGCCAGCCCTCAGAATATCCAACTTACTGTAATTTAAATTCATATCAGGTTGTTATAAAAATTTACAAAATGAACCTAAGCTGACATCTTTATCTAATTTCCCGTAAACGTTTTTGTTATGAATAAAAAATTTATCATTTCACTTTCACTTTTTTTTCTCTTTATCATAGCAACCCCTTCCCGCTCACAATTTGTTGATTTCGGCAGAAACAAAGTTCAATATTCGGATTTTGACTGGCATATTTTAGAAACACAACATTTTCAAATTTATTATTACAAGGAAGAAAAAGAGCTTGCTGAAATAGGAGCCAACTTTGCTGAGGAGGCATACACTCAGCACGAGCAGGATTTCGATCATTCGCTTACTGACACAGTCCCCATAATTTTTTATTCTTCTTCATTACATTTCAAGCAGACCAATACTACACCGGGTTTCATTCCGGACGGTGTCGGAGGATTTTTTGAATTTGTTAAAGGCAGAGTCGTCATTCCCTTTGAAGGTTCGCTCTCACAGTTCCGTCATGTAATAAGACACGAGCTTACCCACGTTTTTATGACAAGCAAGATCAACAATATGCTGCGTGAACACAGGAAAACACTTGACCAGTCACCGCCTTTATGGTTCACCGAAGGACTTGCCGAATACTGGTCTACCGAATGGGATGCGCAGGCTGATATGGTTTTGAAAGATGCTGTCCTGACCGGTTATCTTCCTGGGTTGGATAACTGGGAAAGAGTCTACGGTACTTATCTCATGTACAAACTCGGGCAGAGAGCAATCGAATATATTGCGGATACGTACGGTAAGGACAAAGTTCTACAGCTCATGGAAAACTTCTGGAAGGATGAAAATTTTTCCAACGTAATGTATATGACTATTGGCAGGGATTATGTTTCGTTTGATAAAGAGTTTTTATATTACCTGGAAAAAAAATATTTTCCCGAGCTTAAAGACTTCGACAATCCTTCGCAGGTTTCGGAAAATATTTACACTGAATCTTTTGCGCACAAGCCCACTTATTCGAGTGCAAACGGTATGAAGGAAATTTATTTTATAGGAAATAAAACCGGCTTCACGAGCATTTATAAGATTCCATTGAACGGATATCATCATCCTGACCTTGTAGTCGAAGGAGAATCGAATGATGAATTCGAAGAGTTCCATTTCTTTAGAACGGGGATGGATGTTTCAAACTCCGGTCTGCTTGCCTTTGTTACACAGCAGGGCAGTGAAGACGCGCTTCACATAATGGATACAAGAACAAACAAGATAGTTAACAATTATTCATTCAAAGATATTGTCAGCATCGGCTCGCCTTCATGGAGCAAAGATAATTCTAAGATTGTTTTTCCCGGTTCCGATTTCGGAGGCAGGAATGACCTGTACATACTTGACCTTAATACAAACGAACTCAAGAGACTTACCAATGATTATTATGATGACAGGGATCCGGATTTTTCTCCATCGGGAGATTACATTGCATTTTCCTCCGACAGAACTTCATACGGACAGGATAACAGCTACAATTTATTTTTGTATGAAGTAAAAACAGGGAATATTAAATATTTAACTTTAGGAAAGCAGATTGATTACTCCCCGAACTTTTCGGAAGACGGAAAGAGAATTGTTTTTACATCCACTGCAAACGGTCCTCAGAATATCTGGATGATTGACCTTCAGAAACCTCTTCCTCCGGAGAGTATCAATTCAGGAAGCAATTCTAATTCAGGAACAGAAACTATTGACTATGATAATCTTGAAATGAAACAGGTTACGAATTTTATCACCGCTGCGTATGACCCGAGATGGTGCGGAAAGGACAAACTTGTTTTTTCTTCTTTTGAAAAGGGCTCAATTAATATAAAACTCTTAAGAAGCATAAAGGAAAGATATGACAGCAGTAATGTGACAAGAAAAATTGACCTGCAGAGCAAGGGGGAGAACTGGACTGCGGGTAAAATTTTAAGTGTCCCAAAAAGAAACTCTCTTACTTATCAAAAAAGGTTTTCTCTTGACATTGCCACAACCTCTCTCACCGTCGACCCGGTATTTGGCGCAAATACGGGAGGAATAATTTCATTAAGCGATTTACTCGGAAATGAAAAATATTATTTTCTCGTTTTCAATAACTCAACCGGCGATGAAGAATTCTGGAAGAGCTTTAACATTGCTGTTTCAAAAGTATCAATCGAGGACAGGCTTAATTATTCTTACGGTGTATACCATCTTTCCGGAAGAAGGTATGACCTGAGAGATGCTAACACTTCGTTCTATGAACGGCTTTATGGTGGTTACCTGAGTGTTGCCTATCCGCTGTCTTTCTTCAGGAGAATAGAGATGACAGTAGGGCTTGCGCAGTCCATCCGGAGTTTTGACTTCATTGATAATTCACGCTCACTTCTTCTTTCTAATTATATCAGCTATGTAAAGGATAATACTCTGTGGGCTTATACAGGTCCTATTGACGGGGAAAGACTCAATTTTACATTAGGATATACAACAGATGTAGCAAATTCAAACATAAATTATTACTCGGTATTTTTTGATTATAGAAAATATTTACGCATAGCCGGTCCCACCGCTCTGGGCTTCAGGACACAGCTATTTATAAATGAAGGGAAAGAACCGAGAAGATTTTTTATGGGAGGAAGCTGGTCTTTAAGAGGATGGCCTTTGAATTCTATACGTGGCAGTAAAATGTGGCAGGCAAATGTCGAACTGAGATTCCCGCTTCTTAATATTGTTGCACTTCGTTTTCCTCTTGGAATTGGTTTTGATTTTCCGGGAATCAGGGGTGCTCTGTTTTTTGATTCGGGAAGCGCATGGGACAACAGTTATAATTACGGAACCGTACTGGGAAGTATCGGCGCGGGAATAAGAATGAACGTGCTCGGACTTATTGTGCTGAGATATGATTTCGGAAAAAGAATTGAAAATAATTTTACTTCCATACAAAGTAATTTATTCCAGAATTTTTATTTTGGATTTGATTTTTAGAAATTATTGCAGTTCCTTCTAATATTAAAATATTAAAACAATATATTCTTAAGTCAGTTTTTGAAAACCTGTTTATATAATTATCTCCCTCTGAAATTCTCCCGGTTTCTGTAAATATAATTTCCAGAATTCTTCCGCAATTAATTCAGGCGCGAATTTTGTCCCTGGTTTTACAAACCCTGTGACAATAACCGTTGCTGCATGTATATTCTTTGGTTTCAGCTCGGCAAAAAGACTGTAACATAAGTTCCTTATTCCTGCCTTGCCGATCGCAAGCGATGAATATAACGGAAAGGGCTATATAGCAAGACCTCCGCCTGTGAATAAAATCACACCTTCCTTTTTTCCGAGCATTGCCGGAATTACCTCCTGCGCTGAAACCAGCGCTCCTGCTACATTAACCTTGAAATCATATATAACCTCTTCATATTTTAAATCCATTGGTTTCCCTTCCCTCATTGAAAATACGTTGTACAAAAGAACATCCGTCATTCCGAAATCTTTATGTATATTTTCAAAAGCTTTTTTAAGCGAGACTTCGTCCCCGGCATCAGCAGGGAAAGTATAAACGTCATAACCGGCTTTATCAAACTCTGATTTATATTCCGAAAGCCTCACTGCATTTCTTGCTATCATAGCAATCCTAAATCCTTCTTTTGCAAATTTCTCCGCAACGGCTTTACTGATCCCGGGTCCCATTCCTACAATAGTTAAAATTTTTTTATACATAGTTTTTTTATTTTTTATTTGTAAAACTCCTCCCGCCTGTCCGCGAAAAGATTATTGTAATTGTTTATGTTTTTATTAACTGCGTCATTGGGATTTATTTCTGCAATACAGACTTCATCTTTGTCAAGGGTGCCTCTGCAGAGATATTCACCTTTTGGGGAAAGTATAACGCTCTCGCCTGTGAAGGATAGTTCTTTATTCCCGCGTATATCCTTTCCCGTTCTGTTTGCCGTTATTGTATATACTTTATTTTCGACTGCCCTTGTAAACATTGCTGACTGACAATAAGACATCACAAGGTTTGATGGATGACAAATTATCTGCGCTCCTTTCAAAGCCAGTGCGCGCGCGGTTTCAGGGAATATCCAGTCGAAGCATATCATCATTCCGATCCTGACTTTGCCGTATTCGCCGTCAGTTATTTCATAAACCTTTCCCGGTTTGTCTCCGGGAGTAAACCATAATTTCTCTTCATCGAAGAGATGAATTTTTCTGTAGGTGACAATTCTCCCGTCCGGATAAATCAGTACTGATGAATTATAAAATTTATCTCCGTCTTTTTCACAAATACCCGAGACCATAAATGCTTTTTTATCCAGGCTGATTTTTTTCAATGCGTTGCAAAAAATCCCCTTGTCGATTTCTTCTGATAATTCAGCCGTTTCTTTTTTATCTGAAAATAAATATCCCGAATTTGCAAGTTCAGGAAGAACAATCAAATCAAAATCCTTATCCGCAATTAATTTTTCAATCTTCGAAATATTATTCTCCGGATTCCCAAACTCCGGCTGAAACTGCATATAACCAACTCTCATTTTATTTTTCTTTAATTGCCCTGAAATGGATCATCCATGGCCTTGAAGAAAGTACAGAATAAGTGTCGGGAAATTTTTCTCTGCATTCTTCGACAGGCTCAGGCTCGAGTAGTTCATCAAATTTAAAATCACAGTCTTTTAGCACTTTAAAAATCTCACTCAATGGTCTTCTGAAGAAACTCATTTCAATTCCGTACCCTGTCCATTTTTCTGTCAGCAGTTCTGTCTCAAAATAATTTCCTTCCTGATGATTATAAAATTCTGCAAAGGGATGGTCAGTAGAAAAAACTATTGCCCCGCCTTTTTTCAGGACCCTGTTAAACTCACTGAATAATGCTCGCCAGTCCTTTATGTAGTGAACTACCATCGAGCTTATTATGAGATCAAACTCAGCGTCTTTCAAAAAATCCAATGGAAAATTCAAATTTGCTTTTATCACTCTTGAATCACTGCCCACTTTTTCTTTTGTAAGCGAAATCATCTCATCACTGTAATCAATTGACGTTACGTCTGCGCCCTTATGCAGCAGCCATTCGGAATATTTTCCGGGACCGCATCCGGCATCGAGAACTTTCTTTCCCAAAACATCCGGCAGGAGCGACAATGTTGCCGGTCTTTCATATAAGGCATTGTGTGAATTGTATTCTATCTTGTTAGAATAACTTTGTGCAAACTTTTTATCATTATAAACCTCTAGTGACAAGGTATCAAGATTTGAAATATTTTTTTTAGTATTTTTATTCAAAATGTTTTAATAAGTTAGTAATAATCCCCAACTCCTTAAGAAACTTTTTTCGTGTAATTGGATAAATCCTTTAATAGTTTTCAATCAACAATTGCGACGGAATATTTTAAAACTCCGTTGTATAGTTTCATTTACATTTATAAAATATTCTTTAAAAACTGAATGCAACGACGGCTTAATATTCTTGTTTATCTCAGGACAGACTCACTTAAAAATTGATCCGCCCGGAGGATGTTAACTGTAACTGTCAGTATCTTCTCCGTCAGGAAGCTCAAGCGCTCTTATATTGCCGACCGAACTACCGGCAAGTCCTTTAATTGAGCCATACATTGAAGATGTATTTATCAGAACTTTTTTAATCTGTTTTTCCCTGGCGCTCCACATTCTTTCCATTGCATTTTTTTCTTTTACAAGATCGTTCTGCATTGAAGTAAATCCTTCAACTATTGCCTCTACCTGCTGTCTGAATTCATTGCTTGTCAGGTAACTATATATCATTTCCATCTTATCGCCTCTATTTTCCTGAACCGACTTAACAGAATGAGTCATCAGAAGCATTTCTCTGAGCACAAACGACAGACTTTTTATTTCCTGAAAACTGCAGACCCATATACCCTGTCTCAAGCCATATTTCTCCATATCTTTCGGCATCGTATCGGTTACTATCACTGCTAACTCCGCCTGTTGATTCTTCTGATCGTCTTTTAATTTAGTAATCCATAATTCACTGAATGCCTTCGTTCTCTTGCTTTCATAAATTATTTTCCCGCATTCCTGCTGCAGATTATTTATTACAATCTGAATTGCGTCAGCGCCACGCTCACCTTTTTTTACTTCAGTAATTTTGTCAAATGGAAATGTGTTTTTCAAAAAGTCTTCTATCGCCAGCTCCTGTATCTCACCCTGAAACTGCATAGAATCCTGTTCAGCCTTTTTCTTTAGTTCATCTATTAGTTTCTTTTGATCTTCAAATTTCTTCTCGTATTCACGCTGCTTAAGCTCATTCTTTTCCTGTTCAAATCTAATTGCCTTATCTTTAATTTCTTTTTCCCTGTCAAGCATTTGTCTTTCAAGGTCTAACTTTAGCTGTTCTTCGTGGTCCTTTAACTCATTTTGCTTGCTAAGCAGGTTAAGCTCTCTTCTCTTTAATTCATCTATGGATTTTTTCTTTTCGTCAAGCATCATTTCATATTCATGAATTTTTTCCTGCTCTCGCACGCGTGATTTCTCTTCAATGTCTCTCGCACTTTCTCTCATTTGTTTCTCAAGGTCCTCTCTGAGCTGACTGGATTTTTCCCGGAGATCCTGCTCATTGTTAATGAGGTCAATTTCTTTTTTCTTAAGTGCTTCTATTGTTTTTTTCTGATCAGCCAGAAATTTTTCATACTCTATGACCTTTTGTTCGCTCTTCTCTTGTTCTGTTTTTAATATTTTCTCCTCTGCTTCTTTTGTCTTTTCCGCCATTTGCAGCTCTAAACTCTTTCTCATCTCTTCTGCACTCTTTATAAGCTCTCCCTCTTTCTTAAGAAGTTCAATCTCTTTTTTCTTTTGTTCTTCAAGCAGCTTAGTCTGTTCTTGTATCATAGTTTCATATTCGATGCTGATCTTACGATTTTTTTCCTGTTCACTTTTTAATGTTTTCTCTTCGGCTTCCTTTGTTTTTTCAATTATCTGGTGCTCTAAATTTTTTCTCATTTCTTCTGCACTTTGCCTCAGTTCTTCTTCTGTTTTTTTCATCTCAGATTCTTTGTTCATCTGGAGCTGCATAAGCGTCCTTTGTTCTTCGATCATTTTTTCATACTCACGGCTTTTAAGTTCACTTTTCTCCTGCTCTTTTTTTGAAGTTCTCTCCTCGATTTCCTTTGCATTTTCAGCCATTTGCTGTTCAAGTTTTTTCTTCATTTCTTCAGCATTCTCTTTAAGCTCTGCCTGGTATTTTCGTAATTCATCTTCTTTTCTCCTTTGTTCTTCCAAAATCTTTTTCTGATCTTCGATCATTTTTTCATACTCACGGCTTTTAAGTTCGCCTTTCTCCTGCTCTTTTTTTGATATTTTCTCCTCGATTTCTTTCGCATTTTCAATCATTTGCTGTTCAAGTTTTCTTTTCATTTCTTCAGCATCTTCTTTAAGCTCCGTCTGGTATTTTCTTAATTCATCCTCCTTTCTTTTCTGTTCTTCCAAAATCTTCTTCTGATCTTCAAGCATATTCTCGTATTCACGGCTTTTAAGCTCGCTTCTTTCCTGCTCCCTTCTTGTTGCTTTCTCTTCTATCTCTCTTGCTTTGTCCATCATTTTCCTCTGGACATCAAGCTCGAGCTGCTGTTCTTTTTCCCTAACCTGCCGTTCTTTGTTCAAAATCTCAACTTCCTTCTTCTTAAGCTGAAGATTTTCTTTTGATTTAACTTCGCTTTCTTGTTTAATCTTGAGGATTTCAAATTCAAGATCCTTCTTTGCCTTAAACTCCGCTTCTTCTTTTATTTTTTTTCTTTCATCAAGAAGTCTGGAGCGTATAATGTCATCCTGTTCTTCCTTTAGTTTTTTTACTTTAAGAATTTCAGTTTCTACTTCAGATTTTTTTTGATTCAGTACTGTAACCTGTTTAGAATATTTCTCTTCGTATTCAGTTCGAAGTGCCTCTTCAGCCTGATGTTTCAAGACTTCATCGACAGCGATTTCTGCGCCGCAGTTAGGACATTTTACTTGTGTTTTAGACATCTTGAATTATTTTTTTAAAAACTTGTGTTGTCTTCAAACTTACTCACTACTTCATAAAAATAAAATCCCATAAAAATCTTCTTTCCTGATGATAATTTATAACCTAAAACGAAGACCTCACAGGTTTTAAAAACCTGTGAGGTCTCCCGTAATAATTCGTAGAAATTCAAATCAATGTCAGGTCGTCAATGAGCTCTTCCTTTTGCCTCGGTATATATTGATTGATGAGAAGGGTCGATTGAACTCAGCTTATCGTAAACACTCCTGTCACCGTAATCAATGAATATCTCCGCAATCTCAGTTGCCTTCGAATCAAAGAAGATATCAATGTTATATGCCTTTACTTCCTTCTTTTTTGTCGTGCCTATCACTTCCAGCGCATCCAGAATATTCTTTTGAGCATTTCTCTTTTTAATTGAAATTGAATCAAGCCCGGTCCACATATATTCGAAATAAGCTTTCCTGAAATCATCGAAGCGCGCATTAAGAAGCTCCTGTACAAGCTGCAATCTCGAAGGCTTTGAGCCGCCGCCTGTGTCATTCCATCCTTTTGTATTAGCAGTAACTTTGTTGCATATATCTACTGCTTTCTGGAAATATTTATTTCCGCCTTTTACAAAATAAGAATCTTCATCGTAGCCTGCCATCATGTATGCATAATAATCAAGAAGACTCAGAAAACCGTCGAAGCGGTAATCATTTTTTATAAAGGGAATGTTGTCATTATAAACAAACTCGCATCTTTCATCTAAAAATCTGAAGGCGGTAGAATATTTATCGGGACCGTTTTTGAATGGATTGAAAATTTCTCTCTGACTTGCTACAAAAAGCTTTGCCTGATAAGTCAGTGTCACTACATCTACACTCGTAAAACTAAACTGCATCTGAACTCTTACAGGGGTTATGTCATCAACAAAGTATTTATTCTTTTCAAGATAATCCTGAACTTTCTGTTTGAAATTCATTAACTTTTCCTGTATCGCCGGCGTGAGCTGAGTCATATCTACGATTACCTCCACGTGAAAATCCTGTTTTTGAGAATATGAATTATTAACTCCTGTTATGAAAAATATAATAATAATTAAAAACCATTTAATTTGACTTTGCATTTTCTGTCTCTTTCGGTTAATTTATTTTTGTAAAATTTAGATTCCTGCATACAAGAATCAATACATTTATTTGAATTTAAAATTATGAAACTATGGATAAGATTGGTAAAATAACACTGGTTATAAGTCTGTTAGTATTTAAAAGTTCCTGGGCACAGTTTGAGAACACAAACATAGGTGCCAGGGCAACGGGTTTGAACGGGGCTTTCACATCATTATCAAATAATTCACTTGCAGTATTTTATAATCCGTCCGGACTCGGTCAGTTAAAATACCGTGAGGTATCTGCTTTTTATAGCCCATCACCTTTCGGAGTCAGCGAAATTTCAACTGCAGCTTTGACATATGCCGAGCCTATGAAATTCGGAACAATGGGACTTGGTATAAAGACTTACGGGTATGATTTATACAGGGAGACAAGTTTGATCTTATCTTACGGAAACAGCTTCAGAGGAAAATTTTTTTATGGTCTTAACTTTAATTATTATAATCTCAAAATTCAAAATTATAATTCAGCTTCAGCATTAGGAGCAGATGTCGGCGCAATGGCGTATCTCACTGATTTCTTAAGATGGGGATTCTTCGCAAATAATATTGGCGGTGCAAAAATCGGCATATCAAAACAAGAACTTGCTCAGGTCTACAGGACAGGCTTCACGGTTCAGCCGAGAAATGACCTTAATATGGTGCTCGAGTTTGAGAAAGATGTGAGGTTTCCTCTGTCTGTAAAATGCGGACTCGAATATTTTATTAATGAGTATATTGATCTGCGAGGCGGGATTGGTACCGAGCCTGCATCTTTTTCAGGAGGAGTAAGCATTAATTATAATTTGTTCCAGATTGAATATGCGATTTATAATTATCAGAATGCAGGAATCACAAACGAAGGATCCGTCACTATTAATTTCGGCGGCAGCAATGCAAGAAAATTTTCAAGAGAGCAGCTAAAAAATGCTTTTAAATAATCGGATCAGTTTCATAAACAACGGACTTAGAAAATAAATTTTTTTAATATATGAAATACAGAAGACTCGGCAATTGCGGTTCGAAGGTCAGCGTGATAGGATTCGGAAACTGGCTGACACTCGGAGGAAGCGTTGAAAAAAAAGCAGGCGCAAAATTAATTAAGTCTGCATTTGATAAAGGTATTAATTTTTTTGATACCGCGGATGTATATTCACATGGAAACGGCGAAATATTTTTTGGACATACACTAAGGCAATTCAAGAGGAACGATTTATTCATTGCCACAAAATGCTACTGGCCAATGTCTGACAACCCAAATGACAGGGGCTTGTCAAGAAAACATATTTTTGAATCAGTTCATAATTCTCTTGTAAATTTACAAACTGATTACATTGACTTGTATCAGTGTCACCGTTATGATGCTGATACTCCGGTTGAAGAAACATGCAGAGCCTTCAATTCACTCATCGAAAAAGGAAAAATTTTATACTGGGGCGTGAGTGAGTGGACTAAGGATCAGATTAAAGAAGCTGTCACTATTTGTGATGAATTATACCTTCATAAACCTGTAAGCAACCAGCCTCAGTACAGTCTGCTTTCACGTGAAATTGAAACAAACGGGGTAATGGATTATTGTCAGCAATCCGGAATCGGGCTGGTCGTTTGGTCTCCGCTTGCTCAGGGTGTCCTGACGGGAAAATATAATAAGAAAAAAATTGAAAAAGATTCGAGACTTATGGATAAAAAAAATAACGTATTTGTAAAAAGACTTGCTACCAAAGAAAACCTGCAACGGGTTGAAAAGTTATTTCAAATTGCTAAAGAGATAGAAACTTCAGTTTCAAATTTATCCCTGGCATGGTGTCTCAGAAAAGAAATCGTATCAAGCACTATCACTTCAGCAACAAAAATATCTCAGCTCGAGGAAAACCTGAAAGCGTCCGAGTTAGAACTTTCCCCGGAAATAGTAGAAAGTATTGACAAAATTTTTAAAATAACAAAATGAATTATCTCGTAATCGGCGAGCCGTGTGTTGATCTCATTCATAAATCAAATGGCGAAGTCGTTCAAGGATACGGAGGAATCCTGTATTCATTAATTACAATGGCTGTTATGGCAAATGAAAGTGACAGGATTATCCCGATAATGAATTTGGGTGAGGATGAATTTGATAATGTAATGAATAAATTGAAGAACTATCCGAACATCAGTACTCACGGAATAAATAAAGTCAAGCATCCGACCCGCAAAGTTAATTTGTATTATAATCTTTATAATTCGGATAAAAGCGCCAGAGTCGAAAAATCTTCCGAGCCTACATATACTCTGGATTATCACCAATGCGGAAGCTTTCTGAATACGGCTGATGCCATCCTGATTAATATGATTTCGGGAACAGATATTACACTCGACACTCTGAAGAATATCAGAAAAAATTTCAGCGGTTACATTCATATTGACATTCATAACATCGTAATGGACACCAAGGAAGACGGAAGCCGCGTGCATATTCCCGTTGATAACTGGTACGAGTGGTGCTCCAACAGCGATACTGTACAGATGAATGAATTTGAAATGGCTACTCTAAGCGGGGAAAAATTATCCGAATATAAAATCGCGGAAAAAATATTAACAAGCAATAATCATGAAGTAAAAGGGCTGATAGTCACGAGAGGAAAAGAAGGAGTTACAGGTTTTACCAAACAAGAAAAGAGTTTCGGTGATGAAAAGTACTTTGATCTCAGGCATCATGAGATACAGGCAATAGAAAATCCGCACTTTGTAGATTCTACCGGCTGCGGCGATGTGTTTGCTTCTTCATTTACTATTGAATATTCAGTCAACAGGGATTTTGAAAAAAGCATGCACTTTGCAAACAGGATTGCTTCGCTGAATGCTTCTCTTTCCGGAATAGATGATTTGTATAAGCTGAAATAAAATTTTATTAATGCCTTAGCAATTCGATACAGATTTCCATTTCATAATTAATTTACAAACACCGGACTTAATACACATACATAATTAACATGAAAATATTATTAACAGGGTCGAACGGACTGCTGGGACAGGCAATGACTTCAATATTCACGAGGGAAACTGATTTCGAAATTATCCAGTCTTCCATCGAAGAGAAGACTTATCTCGATTACGGACATCCCTATGAAGTCCTTGATATTACAAAGAAAGAAGACGTAAAAAGGATAGTCGATTTTTTTACACCGGACATCATCATTAATTGCTCGGCTTTTACAAATGTAGATTTGTGTGAAACTGAGCGTGAGCAATCATGGAGAATTAACGTGGACGGAGTCAAGAATCTCATTATTGCCGCAAAAAGAAATGACTCTAAAATAATTCATTATTCTACGGACTATATTTTTGACGGGAAGAACGGACCTTATACCGAAGGCTCTGTTCCAAATCCTGTTTCATTTTACGGAAGAGAAAAACTGGCAAGTGAAAATGCTCTGATTACGAGCGACATTAATTATGCAATTATAAGAACACTTGTCCTTTATGGTATTGGAAATAACATCAAGCCGAATTTTGCATTATGGATGATAGAAAATTTGAAGAATAACAATCCTGTTCATATTGTCACAGACCAGATAAGTAACGTGACTATGATTGATGATGTTGCCTTTGGAACTCTGAAGATAATTGAGAATAAATGCACAGGGATTTACAATGTCGCCGGCTCCGATATTCTTTCAAGATATGATTTCGCAATAAAGATGTGTGAAGTTTTTAATTTCAATAAAGATCTTGTAATACCCATTACGACCGCAAGTCTGAATCAGGCAGCGCCGAGACCTTTAAAATCAGGGCTTACAACCCTTAAGGCAGAATCAGAACTGGGATTTAAGCCCATGGATTCGCTCGAAGGACTAAGACTTTTAAAAGTGCAGCTGGGATATTGAATTTATGTTAATGGATATGAATGGATACATTAAATAAATAATAATTTTAAATTCTTTTTAAATTCTACAGAATGATTGATATCAAATTAATAAGAGAAAATTCAGATTTAGTAAAAGATAAATTAAAATTACGAAACGAGGACATTACCGTTATAGATAAAATTCTGGAGCTGGATAAATTCCGTCTCGGAATAATTCAAAAGGCAGATACTCTGAAAGAAATGCGCAACATTGTTTCGGGAGAAATTGCAGTAATGAAAAAAAGCGGTCAGGATTCAAATGAAAAGATTTCCGAAATGAAAAAAGTATCGGAAGAAATTAAATTGTTTGATGAAGAACTGAAAAAAACGGATGAGAACATCGACACGCTGATGAGATATGTCCCTAATCTTCCCGATGAGTCTGTCCCGGCCGGAAGGTCCGAAAAAGATAATGTCGAGATTAAAAAATGGGGCGGAGAAAAAAGTTTTGATTTTTTGGTGAAGGATCACATCCAGTTAGGGAAATCACTTGATATACTTGACTTTGACAGAGGCGTGAAAATTTCGGGAAGCGGTTTTCCATTATACAAAGGCAAAGGCGCGAAGCTCGAAAGAGCGTTGATAAATTTTATGCTGGATGAGCAGGCGAAGAACGGCTACACGGAGGTAATGACGCCGGTACTTGTAAACAGGGCTTCGATGGAAGCAGCCGAAAAAATTCCAAAGTTTGAAGAAGATATGTATCATATGGAGAAGGATGATTTGTTTGCAATACCAACGGCTGAAGTCTCAATCATGAATATTCACAGGGATGAGATTTTAAAAGATGAAGAGCTGCCGGTTATGTATTGCGGATTTACAAATTGTTTCCGGAGAGAAGCCGGCAGTTACGGGAAAGACACTAAAGGATTTTTAAGAGTTCATCAGTTTAATAAAGTCGAGCTGATAAATTTCTGCAAGCCGGAAAATTCTTATGACGAAATGGAAAAGATGCTGAAGCACGCGTGCGGGATTCTGGAGAAATTAAATATTTATTACAGGGTGATTGAGCTTTGCACTGCAGACATCGGATTTGCTGCGTCAAAATGCTATGACATTGAAGTTTGGTCTTATGCTGAGGATAAATGGCTCGAAGCATCTTCAGTTAGTAACTGCACAGATTTTCAGTCGCGAAGAGCTATGATTCGTTTCAAGAGAATACTGGAAAACAATAAGACTAAAACGGAGCTTGTTCATATTTTGAATGGTTCCGGACTGGCGACTTCAAGAGTAATGGTTGCGATGCTTGAGGCAAATCAGACAAGTTCAGGCAATATTTCTGTACCGGAGGTTTTGAGAAACTATACCGGATTTGATATTATTTAATCAAACTTTTTCTTTGCAAGAACTACCGCTCCGACT
>JBBRTN010000010.1:0-14982 GCA_038244395.1 Ignavibacteria bacterium | reverse complement strand
ACGGCGGTAACAACTGGACGAGCCAGGTAACGGATATTAATTTTCCATTATACTCTGTTTACTTTACTGATAATAATAACGGCTGGGCGGCAGGCTATCCGGGGACAATTCTTAAAACAACTAACTCAGGAATTAACTGGACAGCGCAAACCAGCGGCACCGGGAACACACTGTACTCAATATATTTCACAGATAACAATACCGGCTGGGCAGCAGGGGACATTGGCACAATTCTCCGAACAACGAACGGAGGCGGACTCACAGACATTCAGACTGTTTCAACTATAATACCGCGAGAATTTTTTCTGGCACAAAATTATCCAAACCCATTTAACCCTGTCTCAAAAATTAAATTCGAGATACCTGTGAGCACTCATGTAAAAATAAAGATATTTAATATAGCAGGAGAACAAATAGCGGTGCTTTCTGATCAGCAGATGAATCCGGGAATTTACAGTATTAACTGGGATGCAGCTGCATATTCAAGCGGAGTTTATTTTTGCAGACTCGAGACTGAAAATTTTATGCAGACAATAAGAATGATACTTTTAAAATAAATTAAATGGAACAATTTAAATTTTAATGGACTAATGTTTTTTAAAAAATAATACCATGATAAATCTCACAAACTAATTTAACAATTTAATAATTTTAAATAATTTAATAATTTAAATAAAAAAAAAATTATATATTCAAATGAAAACTTATTTAGCAGCGGTAATAATTATTTTTTTCTCCTGTTTTTTATCCACTTCATTTTGTCAGGAAGATAACGAAGAAAATGAATCAAGTGAAAGCATTCTTCAGCGCGAACAGTTTATACTCGAAAGACGAGCCGGTGGTCCGGGAAAGATATTACCTCAAGACGCATTCGCAAAAGCAGTAATTGAAAAACAAGGAATCCCTGAGGACAAAAATTCATTGAACAGCCCCACTTCTACTATAGGCTGGAACAGCGTTAATCCGACAGGGATGTTTTACGGAGTTACAAATAACAATTATATTTCGGGCAGAACAAACGGAATTACTTTTGATCCGGTTAATCCCAATATTTTTTACATAGCAGCTGCACAGGGCGGAGTCTGGAAAACAACAGATGCGGGGATTCACTGGACTGTACTGACCGATAACCTCGGCTCGATTGCAAGCGGTGATATTCAGATTGACCCTTCGAATCCTGACATACTCTATTACGGAACGGGTGAATTAAATTATTCTCTCGACAGTCAGTACGGAGACGGAATTTATAAATCAACTGACGCAGGACTTAACTGGTTTAAAATTTCCACAAGCACACAGACAGGAAATTATACCGGAAAAATTATAATTGACCCGGTTAATACTAATAATGTTTATGCGGCCGGAAACACCGGCATTTTTAAATCGACAAATGCCGGACTTAACTGGACAGGGTATTCAACTTCAAATATTTCTTCACTGGTAATAAATCCTTCCAATCCGCTGATTCTTTATGCGGGAGGTGGAAACAGTACGGCTCAGGTCTTTAGATCTACAAACGGCGGACTCAACTGGACAGTGCTGTCAACGGGCTTGCCTTCGAGTTCGGGAAGAATACAATTAGCTATTTCGCACGATAATCCGAATTATATTTATGCAAGCATTGCAGCAACAAACGGCGCTCTGCTGGGACTTTACAGAACTACAGACGGAGGCGATCACTGGACTCTGCAGAATTCATCTACAAACTATATGAGCTCGCAGGGCTGGTACGATAATGCTGTCACGGTGATTAACGGAAATCCTGAAGGAGTAGTTGTGGCAGGACTTGATGTTTATGTTTCCACAAACGGCGGAGTAACATTAACAAAAAAATCCAGCTGGTCTACAAACAACCCGGCAAATTTTTCTCATGCGGATATCCATTATCTCACATATAACGGCAATGTACTCTATTGCTGTTCGGACGGCGGTGTTTATTTTTCCAATGATAATGCCAACACGTGGAATGACCTTAATGCAAATTTATCAACACTTCAGTTTCAAAGCTCTGACTATGATCCGACTGATATTCAGAAATTATACGGAGGCTGCCAGGACAACAATAAACAAACCAGCGTAAACAGCGGGCTGGCATGGCTTCAGCGGGAAACAGGAGACGGCGGATATACCATAGTTGACCCGGTTAATACAAATTATGTTTACGGTCAGTATGTAAATGGATCGATTCAGCGCTCACCGAATTTCGGAGTAAGCTTTACAAACATAACTCCAAGCGGCTCTTCGGGGGGTTTATTTTATAATCCTTATGAGATGGCGCCCGGAGATCATAATACTGTTGTCTTTGCACGGGCAAATGTCTGGAAAACAAGTTCAGTCCAAACTGCATCTACTTCTGCAGGATGGACTCAAATTGCAGCAACTTCGGTAATAAACGGAAGTGTTTCTGCAATCGGCATCAGCGGGACAAACACAGACAAAATTTATATAGGGACAAGCAGCGGAAAAATTCTTGTAACTCAGGATAACGGAGCTAACTGGTCCTCGCAGACAGGGTTTCCCTATGTTACAGACCTTTGTGTTGATTTGAATAACGACAGCATTTGTTATGCAACCCTGGGCGGCGTAACTGCCGGCAGACACATTTATAAAACTACAAACAACGGAGTGAACTGGTTCAGCATCACGTCTAACCTCCCTAACATTTCAGCTAACACTATTGCCATCAGGAATACTTCACCGCGAATGATATTTGTGGGAACTGACCTTGGAGTGTTCCAGTCTACAAACGAAGGCATTGACTGGGTTACTTTTAATACGGGTTTTCCTAATGTGGAAGTCTATGATTTAAAATATAAAGAAGGTCCGAAAATATTAATGGCTGCGACTCACGGAAGGGGATGTTTTACTTTTGACATCGGGACAATCGTAAGTATCAGTGAACTTAACAGTGTCCCGGATAAATTTTATCTTTCACAAAATTATCCGAATCCATTTAACCCAGCTACTACCATTAATTATGAAATCCCTTCCGCGAATTTTGTTACATTAAAAATCTATGATGTTCTTGGAAATGAAGTCAGCACTTTGGTTAACAGTAAGCAGAATGCCGGTAAGTACAAAGTGGATTTTAAAGGTTCTGATCTCACAAGCGGGGTTTATTTTTACAAGCTGGCAGCGGGTAATCACATAGAAACCAGATCCATGCTCCTGGTAAAGTAGCACAGGATATAACAAGCTAGAGTTCATTTATTTTTTCAAGCAACCAGTTTTTTTCTGCGGGATAGGAAAAATTTATCTATAGCAGCTGAATAATTTTTTTCTTCAATGGCTATAATCCCGGCGCTGAGATTTATTTCGTCTTTCCTGAATTCATCCGGAAGATACGGGGGAATATTTTTCTATGAACGTCTTGAACCAGTTAAGATTGCCGACTCTTAATCCAATGATTACATAATCCCTGAAATTATTAACGGGAAGATTATTTTCTTTCAGCTCTTCAAAATATCCTGAACTAAGTTTTTCATTTACTATTTCTAAAACCTCATAATAAAAAATTTTCACTTCTGAAATTTGTCTGGTTAATGCAATAAGTAATCATCGCAAAATAGATGTCTGGTTTTCATCTTCCCGGAAAATAATTTACGATAGTCTTCATAATTGCCGAGTGAAAAATTATTCATAGCGGCAAGCCTTTGGATTTCGTAAAGGTAGCCGAGTGAATTACTGTCGAATTTTTTATTCTTTATAATATTTTCAGTGAAATTATACACATAGCTGAAAAGCTTGCCGGACCTTTTCTCAAAATAAATATTCAACAATAATTCGCTCCTGTCTTCCGGATTTTGCTCCAGCCTTTTTGTCATAAGAAACATCTCTAATATTTTATAGAGCTCGGACATCCTGTTTTGCAATGTCAGCTTGCCAACCTTCAGATTTTTCAAAAGGTGATGAAGCAGTGTATTGTTATCATATCCTTTGAAATTTGTTTTGTGCAGTTCCGAAAGGAGAATTAAAATTCCGGAGTATTCCCTAGTTTTAGAAAAAATATTTGGACGCGGAAAATTTAATAAATTCCACCAGCTCTTTTTCATTCAGAAGTATAATTCCCCGGATAAGTTTTATATTTATTGCGGGTGAAGATTTCATTAAGTTTTTTCAAAAATACAACAAAAACTTAAGTTATTGAAGTAAATTTAATAGTGAATATTTTTAATCTCTCAATTTGTTTTTCTTATGCATGCTTAGTAATTTACAAAACAAGTTTAGAAAAACACAAATCATTTTAATTTTTAAAAAGTGTGGGTGGAAAAAGGGTGTTCCGAGACAATTTATTTCAGTCGGAGGAACACCTTACTTTTTTTGTCCATGACTTGAATTCTTTTATGTCGTTGGCAATTAATTCATTGAAAGTTTTTTACGCAGTAATTTTCAGCTATCACCCTTCACATCATAGCTTTTCCACATTCCGAGTACAAACCCGGTCACTAAAAATGTAACAAGTGATTTGCCTGCATCAATAAATGTCAATGCAACAGGTCTGAGTTCAAATGAATTGAAGGTTGCCAGCTCTGTAAATAAAAATCCGAGCCAAAAAATAAAGGCATAGAACATTCCCGTAACAAAATTTTCAACTCTCAGTTTCTTGAAAAGATAAGCCATCGAATAAGTCATTATTACGGAAGCGGTAATGGAAAAAGCAAACGGAAGCATGGTTGCATTCTGAAGATCAGACGCCGATTTTCCCATCAGCTCAACCCATTTTATTGCGAAAGCAAGTGGCGAATACCACATGTAACCTATTACCTGCTGCACCAAAACCAGTATCCAGACTGCGGCATGATTTATTTTTAAATTTTTCATAAAGATCTCAAAATTAATTTCAGGAAATATAGTAATTTCAAATTTAATTTACTAAGATTTCCTGATTTAAACTAAAATTCATAAATACTTTGTAGATTCTGAAAATTAAAAATATTATGTTAGATATAATTTAATTTTCAATTTCAATGAAACAATTTTTTACTGCATCAGTCTTTTTGCTTTCCACTATAAATTCATTTGCATTTCAATACGGTCAGGAGAGCAGGTTTCTTAATTTTTCGGATGTCCATTTCGATCCATTTTATGACAGCACGCTTGTAAGCGCCCTGATTAATACCGGTTACCGGGAATGGGAAAATATTTTTTTAAAGTCCCGGATAAAGATCTTCAGCCAATTCGGAAGCGATTGTAATTACCCGCTTCTTCATTCTTCACTGGAAGAAATGAAATCTGTAATTCCGGACCCTGATTTTATTATCATCACGGGAGATTTCATGGGACATAATTTTAACCAGGAGTTCATTCAATATTCCGGCTCGGATAATTCCGATTCATTAAATATCTTCATTGAGAAGACAATCAGGTTTGTCACTTTAATGATTACAAATTATTACCCTGAGACAACAGTTTTTCCGTCAGTCGGAAACGACGATTCCTATTGCGGCAATTACATGATAGAGCCGGACGGAGCTTTTCTCAAAATGTTATCTGAAACATGGGAGCCGCTTGTAAACCATAATGAAAATAATGAATCATTTAAAAAAACTTTTTCAAAAGGTGGCTACAGTATTTTAAACTTTCCGCATAGTGAAGAATATAAAATGATAATTCTGAACTCGGTATTCTTTACGACCTATTATAAGAATCTTTGCGGAGATACACTTGCTGACCCAGGAGCAGGAGAATTACAATGGCTCCGTGAAACCCTCGATGAATGCAGGAACAAGAATCAAAAAGTCTGGATCTCTTCTCACGTTCCTCCGGGCATAGATATTTACGGAACGATACACGGCAAGGGAAACTGTGAGGAAAGAATTTTTTCCACATGGAAAAAAAAATACAATGAAGAGTTCCTGAAAATAATAAATGAGTATGCGGAAATAATTAATGCAAACTTTGCCGGGCACTTTCACCGTGATGATTTCAGAATTTTTTACAGGGAAGGAGATCCCGTTTCGTATATTCATCTAACCGGATCAATAAGCCCGATATACGGGAATAATCCTTCTTATCAGGTCGTTGAATATGATAAGTCTGATTACGAACTCTTAAATTATCAGACTTATTTTTTAAAGAATATTTCATCTATTTCATCTATTTCATCTATTTCATCTATGGATTCCGCCTACTGGGCTTTTGAGTATGATTTCCGCGAGACCTACAAGCAAAATTCCATTTCACCACGTTCGTTGGACAATGTCAGCAATCTCATTTTCACCGACAGCACTTACAGGGCTGAGTATATAGATTATTATACCGCAGGAGATTATGTCACCTACGAAAGCGATTACAGTACATGGTTTTACAACTGGTGCGGGTTTGGTCATTTTACGAAGGAGGATTATTCAAAATGTTTGTGTGCTGATAGTTTGGGATTTAAAAAATAAATTTCCTCTGTTGATTTTGTTGAGCAGCAATTTCATTCTGATTTTAATTTTTATTTTGCATCCCGGAACAGCTTGTGAAAATTTTCATACATACAATTTCAGACAATTGATTTGAAAAATTAAAAAGGTTAATTTTATAAAACATTAATAATCATTTAAAAGAATTTGGCAAAAATAAAACTCATATCCGATTTCGATGGTATCTGGACAAATCAGGATATCGAAGCGGAATATGTCCGTGACTACATTGTTAACACCTTGTCTGAATTAACGGGATTTGATTCTCAAAAAACCATTAGTATTCTTAATGAATGCAGAAAGGAAATGAACAAAAAGCCTTACCGATTCGGCTGGTTTAACAATGATAAAATTGCCGTTTACTTTAATGAGGATCCCTTTGGAGATAATAATGCAATATTTGATTTCATAAACCGGCTGTCAACGGATGATACTGATTTTAAAAAAATGTTAACAGTACTAAAAGAATCTGTCTTAAAGAAATATACTTCACTTGCGGATTTTTCACAGGAATGTTTTATGAAGTCCACTAAGAAGTTCAAAGATGAATGCAAATTAAATCCTGTGATTTCAACAAAAAAAATCGTCGATGAATTAAATTCACTTGATACGGAAATAATTGTCGCATCAAACTCAAGTACGGAAAAAATAAAATATCTTTTTTCAAAAGCAGATGTAAGCGTTACCGATGAATTATCCGCTGCCAGGGGATCTGTTCATGCAAGAGGCGGCGCGGGAAAATTCGTAATAGATAATTCTTTTTCCGTAATTCCGGAATATCTTGAGATTAATTCCGTTTACAAAGTAGCGCTGAGAAGAAGCAGTTACCATAAAATTTTGTCTGACGAAAAACCGGACTATGTAATAGGGGATGTATTCTCGCTTGATCTTGCGCTGCCTTTATATTTAAGGATGAATGATAAATCTTATTCTGATTTAAAAGTGATTCAGAGAGTTCAGAAATATACTCCGGACTGGGTAATCGAATATCTTAAGAAAAAAGAGTTTGAAGGAATCGCATTTACTGTGAACAGTATAGATGAAGTTCCGGAACTGATATCAGGAAGAAAACAGAATTCATAAACTTAAAAAATATTATTATGTCATTGAATGCATTTTTGAAACTGAAGGGTCAGGTTCAGGGAAACATAGACGGATCTGTAACTCAAAAGGGCAGGGAGAAAACGATAAAGGTTTTTGAATCACGTCATGAAATTAATCAGCCGGTAGATATTATCACCGGAGACGCAACAGGGAAGAGGGTTCACAAGCCTTTTACAATTGTAAAAGAAGTTGATAAATCCACTGTGAAACTTTATAAGGCAATGAAAGACAATGAAAGACTGACTGTATGGGAATGTAAGTTTTTTCAGAAGAAGACTGCAGGAAGCGAGGTAAATTTTTACACGGTAAAATTGACCGATGCAAAAATTATTAATATTAAATTTCACCAGCCTGACACAATCGATTCGGAAACAAAAATTCATCCTGAAAACGAAGAGGTAAGTTTCATCTATAAAAAAATAGAATGGCTGATAACGGACGGAAGCCAGTCGGCAAGTGATGAGATAGAATCAAACCTGACGTAACGCACCTGTAATCTAAAAATTATTTTTTCTCATGAACGATGAGATAGTCGAAGTACACGCAAATATTTCTTCATCGCCTCTTTACAGCGAAGACCTTGCTCCCATTCCTAAAGCCGGGCGCAGCTGGGGAACCTGGAATTATGCGGCACTCTGGATAAGCATGAGTCTCTGCATTCCTACATACATGCTTGCGAGTTCGCTGATAGAAGGGGGAATGAACTGGTGGGAGGCGATACTCACTATCTTTCTCGGCAATACAATAGTTTTAATTCCCATGATACTAAACGGGAAAGCCGGAGCGAAATACGGAATACCTTTTCCGGTTTTTGCGCGTGCGAGTTTTGGAGTCAGAGGCGCAAATATTCCTGCAATGCTTCGTGCAATTGTTGCATGCGGATGGTTTGGCATTCAGACATGGATAGGAGGATTTGCAATTTTCCAGATGCTGCGTGTCTGGTTTCCTTCACTCGATAATCTACCCGAAGTTTTCCCAGAGTTATTCGGCTTACACACGGTACCCGCGATAACATTTTTTTTATTCTGGCTTTTGAATATGTATGTAGTCTATCTTGGTGTTGACAGCATAAAAAAATTATTAGTATTCAAAGCATATTTCCTACCTGCTGCTGCGCTTGCTCTTTTGTTCTGGGCAATATCGGCAACAGACGGCTTGGGACCTATTCTCGCGCAGCCGTCGAAGTTTGCTTCAAGTTCCGCATTCTGGCATTTCTTTTTTCCGGCATTAACAGGAATGGTTGGGTTCTGGGCGACATTGTCACTGAATATTCCGGACTTCACACGATATGCTAAGAGTCAGCGCGCTCAAATCAATGGACAGATTATAGGGCTTCCTCCTTCAATGACTTTATTTGCATTCATAGGAGTAGTCGTGACTTCAGCCACAACAATAATTTACGGTCACACAATCTGGGATCCTGTTGTGCTCGCAGGAAAATTTGAAAGTAAAATTCTTGTCAGCGTAACCATGATCTGCATTGCAGTGTCGACACTTGCCACAAACATTGCAGCCAATATCGTTAGTCCTGCAAATGATTTCGCGAATCTTTCACCGTCGAAAATTGATTTTCGAAAAGGCGGTTATATCACGGGAGTAATCGGCGTTTTAATTTTTCCATGGAAATTAATATCAGATCCTAACGGATACATTTTTACATGGCTGATAGCATATTCGAGTTTGCTCGGTCCTGTTGGCGGAATATTGATTTCAGATTATTTTTTTATAAGGAAGCAGACACTTAATTTAAAAGATCTTTATGAAACGAACGGAGAATATACTTACACAAAGGGTTTTAACAAATGCGCTGTAATAGCGCTCGTGCTCGGGATACTTCCTAATGTTCCGGGATTTCTTACTACAATAGGTTTGGTTTGTAAAGAATGTGTTCCCGGATGGATATCGGATTTGTATAATTATGCGTGGTTCGTCGGGTTCTTTGTGTCCGGAGTTTTATATTATTTGTTAATGAGAAAATATTCCGGATTAAAATAACGAGAAGTTTCTTAAAAATTTTCAGCAATTTAAAAATAAAATTTAAATTTTAAATATGTCAGTACTTATCAAAAACGGCCGGGTAATTACAGCATCAGAGGATTACATCGCAGATATTTTAATCGAAGGTGAAAAAATTTCTGCTATAGGAAAAAATTTAAAAATGAAAGCGGATGAAGAAATTGATGCATCCGGAAAATTAATTTTTCCGGGAGGCATTGACCCGCATGTGCATCTTGACATGCCTTTCATGGGAACGTTCTCGAGTGACAATTATGAAACCGGAACTCTTGCCGCTCTTCACGGAGGAACAACAATGGTTATTGATTTTATTTTACAGACGCAGGGGAAGTCACTGTATTCGGCGCTTGCCGAATGGCGCGGACGATCCGATGGAAATTGTTACGGAGATTATTCTTTTCACATGGCAGTTACAGATTTTAATAATGAAACAAAAAAAGAGATCAAAGACCTTATTGATAAAGAAGGCATCACTTCCTTTAAAACTTTCATGGCTTACAAAGGTGCGCTGATGATAGATGACAGGCAGATGGTAGGATTGATGAATGAAGTCCGCGAACGCGGAGGACTTGTGACGGTACACGCGACTAACGGAGACGTGATTGATTTTTTAATTGCTAAACACAAAGACGAAGGAAAGCTCTCTCCGCTTTATCATTATTTATCCCAGCCTGAGATCACGGAGTCTGAAGCGACAGGAAGATTTGCGGATATGGCTTATCATACTGATGTGCCTTCATACATTGTTCATATGACTTGTGAAGGTGCGTTGAATCAGATTCGCGACGCGACCAAACGTGATCAGAAAGTTTTTGTCGAAACCTGCATCCAGTATTTGATTCTTGATGCTTCACTTTATGAAAAAGATTTCGAAGCAGCAAAGTGGGTAATGAGTCCTCCTCTTCGTGAGAAGAAAGATCAGGCATCTCTCTGGGCCGGACTGAACCAGGGTTTAGTGCAGGTCGTGGGGACAGACCATTGCCCGTTTGAATGGAAAAAGAAATTAATGGGAAAAGAAGATTTTTCCAAAATCCCTAACGGACATCCTGCAATCGAACATCGCATGGAATTACTTTATTCGGAAGGTGTTGATAAGGGAAAGATCAGCCTTAACAAATATGTAGAAGTAACTTCAACGAACGCTGCAAAAATTTTCGGAATGTTCCCTGAAAAAGGAACCATAGGAATCGGAGCTGACGCTGATATTGTCATTTTCGATCCGAAGAAAAAACATAAGCTGTCGGTAAAGACTCATCATATGAATGTAGATTATTCAGGTTACGAAGGATGGGAAGTGACGGGAAAAGTAGAAACGGTTTTGCTTAGAGGAAAAGTAGCTATTGATAAAGGAAAGGAAAAAGTGAAGAAAGGTTACGGGAAGTTTATTAAGAGGGGAAAGGTGTCAAAGGTTATTTGAGATACGTTAGATACATTGGAAATTTAGAAGCTTCATTTGAAAGGTTCTTTTCAATTTCATCTAATATTTTTTCCACATCTGATTTTGCAATTCTTTTTAAATCTTTCTCTACAGATGATTTATACTGAATCTTATATACCAAGGCGTTTTCTTATTTCTTTAGAGGAAATGATTTTATCATTTTTATCCTTTAATCTTTTCAATGCAGCCTCCAACTCATTTTGTTCTTCAATATAACTTCTTAATGCTTCATTTATATGATAAGAAAAAGTTCTATTTGAATTTTCTGATATCTTATAAATTTTTTCAGCGAGTTTGTTTTTGATTTTTAATGATAATTCTGTCATATTTTTTGCTTTAAAATAATTATAATAAAATTAATTTGAAATATTTATTCTCCGAGTATCTTCTCATAAAATTTTTCATACATCGGCACAATTTTATCTTCACTGAATTCTTCCGCTCTTTTGCGTGCATTCTTTGAAAGCACTTCATACCGTTTTGGATTTAATAAAAGCTCGGTTGCATATTTCGCCAGTCTCTCTACATCACCTATCTCAGCAATGTAGCCTGTCTCACCGTGAAGATTTAATTCAGGCAGTCCGCCTACACTCGATGATATAACAGGAACTCCGCAGCTCATTGCTTCCAGAGCGGATAAGCCAAAACTTTCGGATTGCGACGGCATAATAAAAATATCCGCGACGGAAAGCAGCTCAACAAGCGCATCCTGTTTACCCATGAATTTAATGTCTTCAAAAATTTCGAGCTCCCTGCTCAATCTCTCGCAGTCGCTTCTGTCCGGTCCGTCTCCTATCAGAATTAATTTTGAATCGACCTTCTTTTTTACTTCGCTGAAAATTCGTATTACATCCTGCACTCTCTTTAAAGGACGAAAATTGGATGTGTGTATCAGAATTTTTTCCCCGTTAGGCGCGAAATTTTTCCTGAAGCATTTGGTTTTTTCGTCATCCTCTCTTTTGTATTTATTAATATCAATAAAATTAGGTATGACTTCTATCTCTTTGTCTATCTTATATTGCTGTTGTGTTTTATCTGCAAGAAATTTTGAAACGGCAGTTACTCCGTCTGATTTCTCGATACTGAATTTCATTGTCGGAAGAAAGCTCGGCTCAAGACCTGTGAGCGTAATGTCAGTCCCGTGAAGTGTTGTAATAAATTTTATATCAATCGAATTATTAGTCTCGGATTTAAGAATCTCCCTGGCAAGATAAGCGCTCGTCGCATGAGGTATTGCATAATGAGCGTGTATTAAATCCAGTTCATTAAATCTTACAACTTCTACCATTTTACTCGCAAGCGCAATGCTGTACAGTGGAAATTCGAATAACGGATAACTGTTTATTTCAACTTCGTGGTAAAAAATATTATCAATAAACCCGTTAAGACGTGTCGGCATTGCATATGATATAAAATGAATCTCATGACCTCTCAGGGCAAGCGCTTTTCCGAGTTCAGTTGCGACTACACCGCTGCCGCCGTAAGTAGGATAACAGGTAATACCTATTTTCATGTATCAGGTTTTAATTTATGCAAATATACTTTTAAATAATCCTAAGTTAAATTCAATCATATTTACTTTACTTACTTTTAGGATAAATCAGAATTTTAGAAGTTAAAAATGCCGGCCTCAATATTCAGAAAGCAGGAAAATACCTGTCACATAAAATGCAGTGCAAAATTATTTAAAAAATTCTTATGTTAAAGGAAACCAAACCCTCGTTCAATATTTCCATAATTAAAGATTTCCGAATTGCTTCTTACTTCCCGTGAATATTATTCAGCACAATGAAAAAACTCCGCGTAATTATATTATTTTTCCCGGTTCTGTTTTGCTCATGCTTCCCGTTAAGCATTGACAGGGAAATTGAAGTTGATGATACACAAGACTGGCTTTACATCGGCGGCTATATTGAGAAGACAAATATCTCGAAGTCCAAAAGTGAGCTTACTCCTCCATTCAATCTTTACTGGCAGTTTGATGCTGACGGGGGACTTTCAAGAAATTGTTTGTCAATAAGCGATGCAATATTATTTGCGTCTACACTTAACGGTGAAGCTTTCGCCATTGACGTCCTCACCGGTAAAAGTCTCGGCAGAATCAATACTATGGGCAGGTCATCTTTTTCAACGCCTTTGATTTTTGATAATCATATTATCATTGCATCTTCAGGACAAAAAGACAGCAGACTCTTCAGCTACAGTCTTCTCCGCGGGGCAATAAGCTGGCAAAAAAATATCGGGTGGGTCGAATCCTCTCCGGTTCTTGATGGTGAAAATATTTTTATAAGTTCGATTGACGGTAAACTGCATAAGGTTAATGCTGCGAGCGGAAATTTATTTTGGTCAAAAAGACCGGGAGGAAAAGATTCATATATGAATTCATTTTTTACGAGTCCTACTATTTTCGGGAATAAAATTTTTATCGGAGGTAATGATCAAAACATGTATGCAGCCGATACAGCTACGGGGAATGAGATCTGGAAATTTAGAACCGGCGGCGCAATATTCTGCGATGCATCAGCAAACGAAGGCAAGGTATATTTTGGTTCTGATGATAAAAATTTTTACTGTGTTGATACATCAGGCCATCTTGTGTGGAAGAAAGACATAAATACAAAATCATTATCCTCTTCGACTTTTTTTGAAAACTCGGTGATTACTGCCGGTGTGAACGGAGTCCTTTACTCATTTGATAAAAATACAGGAGACATAAACTGGAAATTTGCCACACTGGGGACAATCAGCTCTTCTCCCCTGCTCCAGGGAAATAATATTTTCATCGGCTCGTATGACAAAAATTTTTATTGCATCGATGCTGCAACCGGAAAAGAATTATGGCGATACGCAACGGAGGGACGGATCCGGACAAGCGCCGTTATATGGAAGGATTATATTTTCGTAGCCGGAGATGATAAATATATTTACTGTTTTTCAGATAAAGATTTTATCAAAAGTTCATCAGGCAGTTTTGAAAAATAGGTTTCAATTAAATTATGACAGTAAAATTTATTTTTTTATTTTTAATATTTGTTATTTCGAATATTTCTCATGCAGGACAGGATTCGACCGCTCTTGCCGGCGATTCAGTTCTTGTCTCCGATACAGCTGTTGTAATTGATTCCGTAAGATCTTACAGGCTTAACATAAGGTCTAACCTGGAAAACGCAAGAATATTTTTTGACACTGTCTACATTGGGCTGACTCCGCTTAAAGATTATAATGTAAAGGAAGGAATATATAAAATCAGAATTGTTAATCCGAAGTCTTTAAAAGACTGGAAGAATGCTAATCAGGATATGGAGACGACTATCAGCAATGACACGACGATAACTGCTGACTTTCAATATTATTATTATTTTAATACCAATCCGTTTGATGTAAAAGTCTTTCTCAAAGATTCCCTGCTGGGAATTACTCCGTTAAGATTTTTCAGAGACAATGAATTAACCGGGAGTTTAATTTTCAGGAAAAAGAATTACAGGGATTTTACATTTGATTTGAACAAGTATGATTTCGAGTCCGGAGCAAATATTAATTTAACATCAAAAGGTAAAGAAGAAATTAACGATATAGTTTATGTGAACCGTGGAACACAGTTTGCGACAAAGCGCTCTCTGCTCCCGATTGCATTTTTGGGAGCCGCATCTATCGCAGCAACATACTTTGCATTCAGTTTTAAGAGCACCGCAAATACCGAATATGATAAATACCTGCTTAACGGAAACTCCTACAACCTCGATAAATCCAATCAGAACGATACTTATTTTATTATTTCCATCGCCTTAATGCAGGCTGCTATCGGAGGATTGATTTACTTTTTATTCTTTGCAAAATAATCATTCCACCATTTCTACTTTTGCTGCCGGCTTAATGAAAAAATTTCTCCATACGATAGTCAGTAAAATTATTGTAGAACCTATAATAGAATAAATTGTCGGGACTTCGCCCACTCCTATGAAAACCCATACAGGATTCAGGATTGCTTCGAGCATCGCAATAATCATAGACTCTGTT
>JBBRTN010000009.1:0-15053 GCA_038244395.1 Ignavibacteria bacterium | reverse complement strand
TTGAAAACCGCGCCTGAAGACTGAACCTTCTCCAGCGAAAAATTTTTTATCAATTCATACATGTCAAAAAATTCCTGCTCTACGCCTTCACCGGGATTCCATCCGAGGAATGCAATAAAATTAATCAATGCTTCCCTGAGATATCCCTTTCCTAAATAATCTTCGACTGCTACATCGCCCTGCCGCTTGCTCAGCTTGGACTTGTCCCTGTTGAGTATCAGCGGGACATGAGCCATCTTCGGGATTTCCCATCCCAATGCGCGGTAGATCAAAATGTGTTTGGGAACAGAGGTAATCCATTCTTCCCCGCGAATGATATGAGTGATTTTCATTAAATGGTCATCGACAACATTTGCCAGATGATAAGTCGGAAATCCGTCCGACTTCAAGAGTATCTGGTCGTCAATGTTGTTCGTCTCGATTTTAATTGTTCCTCTTATTAAATCATCAAATTTTATTTCTTCATCCAGCGGAACTTTCAATCTTATCACATAGGGTTTTCCGCTGTTGAGATTTGCCTTAACTTCTTCTTCGCTTAAATCTCTTGCCCGCCTGTCATACATTGTCTGTCTTCCTTCAAGCTGCTGAAGTTTTCTCATTTCATCGAGTTTTTCAGGAGTATCGAATGCAAAATAAGCCGCACCCTTAGCGATAAGTTCATCACAATATTTTTTATAAATATCCAGTCTCTGCGATTGATAATACGGACCCAAATCTCCTCCCTGCACCGGACCTTCGTCAAAATTAATTCCAAGTAATTCCAAATTCTTTATTAAGTTATCAACAGCACCTTCTACTTTCCGTGTCTGGTCTGTATCTTCAATGCGGAGAATATTATTACCTTTCTGATTCCGTGCAAAAAGATAATTGAACAAAGCAGTTCTTAATGACCCTATGTGAACAAAACCTGTAGGTGAAGGTGCAAACCTGACTCTGACTTTTACGTTTTCTCTGTCGTCTATATTTTCCATTTATTAATTTAATTGTTAATTGTTAATTGTTATTAATGACTATTACAAACTCACCTTTTGTTTTTATATTCTGCTCCAGGATCCATTTTACTCTGCCTCTTATTGTCTGCTCAAATTTTTTTGTAAGTTCACGCGATATTGAAATTTCCCGGTTACCGAAAATCCCTAGTATGTCTTTCATTGTTCTGTAAATCCGGAAAGGAGATTCATAAATGATAACAGGCATTTTAATTTCAGCCAGTTCTTTGAATAATGTCTGTCTTCCTTTTTTCAGTGGAAGAAATCCCTGGAAGTAAAACCGCTTCATTGAAAATCCCGATAAAACCATAGCGTGAATCAAAGCACTGCTGCCGGGTACTGAAATAATTTCAATGCTGTTTTCTACACAATGAGAAACCAATATATTTCCCGGGTCAGAAATGCATGGCGTTCCGGCGTCTGAAACCAATGCTATTGATTTACCCGACTTTAATTCTTCTATTAGAAATTCAACCTTGCTCATTTCCACATGAGAGTAATAGCTCATGGTTTTATTTTTTATGTCATACTGCTGCAGAAGAAAATTAGTAATTCTCGTATCTTCGGCTGCGATTAAACTTACGTTCTTGAGAATTTGGATGGCACGGAATGAAATGTCTTCAAGATTTCCGATGGGGGTCGAGACTAAATATAACGCACCGTCTTTAATCGATATGTCATTAAATTTATCCGCATATTGATCATAAATATTGCTGACCCTGTCGTTCAATGTTTATACTTTGTTTTTACTAATTAATTAAGATTTATATTTCTTTATATTAAAATACTCATTTTGAAAACCATAATAAATTTACATTTGAATGTTAGTATTAGGAAAGAATCCCGTACTTGAATTTCTTAAATCAAATCCGAAAGAATTAAATAAAATAGTCTTACTTAAAAAAGTTAAACCGGATAACAAGCTAAAAGAGATTGTAAAACGGGCAGAAGAAAATCAGATTAATCTTATTTATCTTAACTATTTTGACTTCAAGCAGTTTTTTGATAATAAGACAAAAGAAGAGGGGATTGACCAGGGTGTACTCGGATTTATAAAGGACTATGAATACAAATCTCTACGCGACCTTGTCGAAGAAAATAAAAAAATCACAAACCCTCTTATCCTAATACTTGACGGAATTACAGACCCACACAATCTCGGCGCCATTATCCGCTCGGCAGTATGTCTCGGAGCCGACGGCATAGTTATCCCGCGGCATAATTCAGCAGAAGTAAATCATACAGTAATAAAGACTTCTTCAGGAGCTATAAATTACATCAGCATTGCAAAGGAAACTAACCTTTCTAATTCTGTTTTGTATTTAAAAGATAACGGCTACTGGATAGCGGGAACAGACGTTCAGGCAAAGAAATTAATTTATGAAACCGATTTAAGAATTCCCCTGGCGCTTATTATCGGAAGCGAAGGCGCAGGTATGAGAAAAAATATGAAAGATAAATGTGATATGCTTGTAAGAATACCGATGGCAGGACAGATCGGCTCTTTAAACGCTTCCGTTTCAGCGGGAATTTTTTTGTATGATGTATTCAGGCAGAAGAATTTGTAATTCCTATTTTGCCTTGCTCGGGGTAGGTATATCATACTTGGTCAGGAGCTTATATAGATGGCTTCTCTGTATGTCCAGTGCTTCCGCAGTTTTTGAGATATTAAATTTATAATCGTTCAGCATCTTCAATATAAAAATTTTTTCGGATTCATTTTGAAAATCATTCAGTGACATGTTCTTGTTAAACAGGTCGGAAAATTCTTTGGATTGCCTCGACCCTGAAAGCTCTATATCATCTTCATCTATCACATCTTTATCGCTGGTAATAATTAATCTTTCCACTAAATTCTTAAGTTCCCTCACGTTTCCGGGCCAGCGGAAAGTAAGCAGAAGGCTTTTAGCTTTATCACTGAATTTTTTCTTTGAAATATTATTCTCCACGCTCAGCTTATCTGTAAAAAAATCAATTAAGTCGTTAATGTCTTCAGGTCTTTCGCGTAAGGAAGGCAGGTTAACCTGCAGTACATTTATCCTGTGATAAAAATCTTCCCGGAAACTTTTTGACTCTACTTCTTCGGTCAGATTTTTATTGGTTCCGAAAATAAACCTTAAATCAAGATGAATATCAACGTTGCTTCCGACTCTTGTTATCTTGTTTGTCTCAATGACATTGAGAAGCTTTGACTGAACTTCAGCAGATAAATTTGATATCTCATCGAAGAAAACCGTTCCGCCGTCAGCTTGCTCAAGCTTGCCTTGCGTGAAATTATTATTCTCAATGAGCCCAAAAAGCTCACTGTCAATTGTTTCTTCATATAGATTTGCGCTGTTTATTTCTATGAAAGGTTTCTCCACCCTGTCGGATTCAAGATGTATCTGTCTTGCTATAAGCTCTTTTCCCGTACCGCTTTCACCGGTGATGAGTACGTTTGAATTTAATTTTGAAAACCTGGTGACGACGTCCAGTACATTCTTTATCTTATTACTCTTCCCGATAATTTTGTTGGATTCCTTAAACTCTGTTTTCACGCGTCTTAATTCATCTTTCGATTTCTTATATTCGATTGCATTCCTGATAGTAAGCTTCAGTTCGTATAAATCGGGCAGCGGCTTTTGTAAAAAATTGTATGCCCCCTTTCTTGTAGCTTCGACAGCAGTCTCTATAGTGCCGTGACCGGAAATCATTATCACAACTAAGTTCTTATTTATCTCCATTATTTTCTCAAGTACTTCGATGCCGTCCATACGGGGCATTTTAATATCAAGCAATATCACGTCATACTCCGTGTTCATCACTTTGTGAATTGCGGTGATCCCGTTAAGACATCCGTCAATATTGTATCCGTCTGTTTCAAGAACCATAGTAATACTGTCTATGATACTCTGCTCGTCATCAACAATTAAAATCTTGTCCATAAGAATTTGATTATAATTATAATAGTAATATGAAAATTATTTATATTTTAAAACTTATTATCTTTTTAAAAATCATGTCAGTCAATGTGATATTGTAATATGATTATTCCTGTTTACAAGCCTGTTGACTATTTTTCCCGAAAGAAAACACAGCGGGACTCCGCCTCCCGGATTTGTGTTACCTCCGGTAAAAAATAAATTGGAAAATAATTTCGATGCATTCTTCGGGCGTTTCATTAAGGTATAGAGTGAATTTGATGAAAGTCCGTATATTGAGCCAAACTCTGAATTATATTGACTAAGAAAATCTTGAGGCGTAAAAATATCACAGAAGATAATATGATTTTTTATGCTGTCCTCAAATAAATACATGAAGCTGTCGATCTTATCGATGACCTTATTCCTGTACTTATTAATATTCTCTTCAGTCCACGAAAACTTATCCGTTATGCGGGGAGCGTTTACCATTACAAACCAGTTTTCGCAGCCTCCCGGCGCATCCGAAGCCTCGCCTTTTTTTGAAATTGAAATATATACAGTCATATTCTCAGCGGGAATTTTCTTTTCAAAAATGTCTATAAACTCTTTCTCGTAATCATCAGAAAATAAAATATTATTACGGGACAGTTCCCTGTATTCTTTGTCCATTCCTATAAACATTGTAAAACATGAGCATGACCAGTCATCATTTCCGAAATAATTTTCACCGGATAATTTTTTGTTGTTTGTAAAGTTGGAAATTACACAGTCAAAATCTTCTTGTTCAAAAATATTATTATCCGGTGTTTTAAAAATTAATTTTGAAATTTCACTCCTGCCCCTTACTTCAAAATCACTAAACTCGTAACCGTATTTTATATTAACGCCTGATTCCACGCAAAGTCTTTCCAGAGCTTCCGACAGTTTATGCATACCGCCCTGTACATACCATGCTCCGTATTTATTCTCGATGTAAGGTATTATTGAAAAGAACTGCGGAGCAAGATAGGGAGACGAGCCGTTGTAGACAGCGTAACGGTCCATAAGCTGCTTAAGACGGTTATCATTAAAAAATTTATTTGACACATCATTAACCGACCTTCCTGAAATAAATTTTGTAAAGTTTTTCAGACCTTCCTTTGAAAAATAATTCCTGATTTTAAACTCATCATTAAGAAAATTATCTTTCGAAAGCTCAAAAAATAATTTCCCGTATTCAAGATACCTGAAATAATTTATTTCCTCCTCAACTCCAAAAACTCTCCTGAGCTCCTTTCTTAAAGCATCATCTTCGCAATATGAATTGAACACCGTACCTTCACTCCAAAAATATCTGCAGGAATTTTCTGATTTGATTAATTCAATGTAATCATTCATGTCCCTGCCAATGTCCTTAAAAAAATTTTCAAGTACGAACGGCATTATTATCTGTGAAGGTCCCGCATCAAACCTGAATCCTTCCCTGCGAAATTCACTTAACTTGCCTCCCGCTTTTAAATTTTTTTCAAATATTTCAACGCTAAATCCTTCGTTCGCAAGATATATTGCGCTGACCATTCCTCCTATTCCTGCTCCGCATACTACAATTTTTTTCATAGCTCGACTATGGTGACGCCGGAATCTCCTTCATTCCAGTTTCCCGTGCGAAATGATTTCACGAGTGAATTCCTTTTCAGCTGTTTCCTTACCTCATCCCGCAGTTTACCGCTGCCTTTTCCGTGTATTATGCTCACTTCCTTTAAACTGTTCTGCGCTGATTCATGCAAATATTTTTCCAGTGGGTCGCTAATCTCGTGCGAATATTTTCCCCGCAGGTCAAGAGACAATTCAACCTTCCCGTCACTAATTTCAACAAGCGACACTTTAGAAAACTCTCTATGAGATTCTTTCTTCGATAATTTTTCCAGGTCTGAAAGTTTTACTTTCAAAATCAATCCGTTCATATTCACAGATGCAATGTCATGGACAATTTCCATTACGTCTCCGGAGGAATGTGTGTCTTTAATCCTTACATAATCCTTAATTTTTATGTCGCTGTTTTCTATAATTATTTCTTCTTCATCCTTTTCAATTTCTGTAATCTTCTTTGATTCTTTCAGAAATTCAGATTTAATTTCCTTTGGAGTCAGCTTGTCTTCCCTGATTTCTTTTATTGTTTTTTCAATCAGCTTATTTGCGTCTTTAATTATTTTTTCGGCTTCCAACTTTGCCTTATACTTCAGTTCTTTTTCATTCTTATTCAGCTCTTTTATTTTCTGTTCATATAAACTCGTTAATCCGGTAAGTCTTGAATTTTCAATGTCGGATTTATTCTTGAGTAAATTATATTTTTGCTTGGATTCGTTCAGATCCTTCAGAAGATCTTCCAGCCTGCTTTCATTTTCGTCAAGGTACTGGCGGGCTTCATCAAGTATTGTTTCGGGAAAATTAAATTTTCTTGCAATCTCGAATGTAAAACTCTGTCCCGGAATTCCCGAGACGAAATTAAAACTCGGAGACAATGTGCCGACATTAAATTCAAGTGATGCATTCTCTATCTTGTCAGTATTATAGGCAAACTCTTTCAGCTCGCTGTTATGAGTTGTCACGATCGTCAGAGCTTTTTTATCAGAGAAATTTTTTAATATGGATGATGATAATGCGCTGCCCAGTACGGGGTCTGTTCCGCTTGCAATTTCATCAATCAGTATAAGCGAGTTTTCATCTGCATTATCTATGATTTCTTTAATTGATTTCAGATGTGAGCTGAATGTGCTGAGATCATTTTCCAGTGATTGCTCATCTCCTATACTTATAAAAATATTCGTAAATAATCTGAATTCGCTTTCGGGATTTGCCGGTACTAAAATTCCTGATTGCAGCATCATCTGAATAAGCCCGACTGTTTTTAAGACTACTGTTTTTCCACCGGCATTTGGACCCGAGATTACGAGTGTATTATATTCTTCACCGAGAGAAAGATTCAGCGGAACGACTTCACTTTTTTTATGTGTATGGAGAAGAACAGGATGGAAAGCTTTTATTAAAACAATTTTTGAATCATTGAATTTTGGTTTGGATGAAATTGTCTCAATGGCGTAGCGGGCTTTTGCCTGTAGAAAATCAACCTCCGAAAGAATTCCTATGTTAAGCCTGATTTCATCAAGGTGTGCCGATAGCTGTTGCGCAAGTTCGCGCAGGATTTTTTCTATTTCTCTCTTTTCTTCAAAGTGCAGCTCGGTTAGTTCATTGTTAAGGTTTATTGTTTCTGTCGGTTCGATGAAAACTGTTGCGCCGCTTCCGGATGAACTGTGTATAATTCCCGGGACATCTCTTTTATTTTCGACTTTAACGGGGATGACAAATCTTCCGTCTCTTTGCGTTACGATATCCTCCTGCGAATAATCTTTCTCAGAAACTCTTTTGAGAATGTTTGCCAGTGACTTTCTTAATCTCTCCGAATGTGTATTTATCTGTTTCCTGATTTTATTCAGTGCGGATGAAGCAGTGTCTTTTACCGTTCCGTTTTCATCAATTGTTATTTCAATGTTATGTTCGAGTATTTTATCAAAAAATAAATTCGTCGTTAGTCCAAAGATTAAATCATAATCTCCTTCTTCACCTTTCGATATGTCTGATATGAGTTTGCTGACTTTTCTCGAGACTCTGAGAAACTCAAGTATGCGCAGGAATTCTTCCGGGCTGATAAAATATCCTTCAATCTTCATCTTGTTAATTGAATTCCTGATATCCTGAAGCCCGTCCAGAGGTACCTGTCCGGAAATATTTATAATTTCCTTCATCTGTACTACTTTGTCAAGCTCTGTCTCAAGTGCAGCTCTGTCCGTATAAAAATCCATTCCGTCGCATTGCTCTTTTCCGGGTTCGGAGTATGTAAAGTTTTTCAGACGGTTTGTTATTCTTTCAAATTCTAATTTATTTTTAGTCTCCTGTATCAGCATAAATATTTAACATTTTTTAAATGGAAGTGAACAGTAAATGATTTAATTCCTCATAGAAATCTTTTGCGCCGGGAAAAATCTTTTGAAAATAATTATAAACTTCAGGCGCAGCATTTATAATAATTGAATAAAACCTGGATCCGTCGATTTGTGATTTACTGAATAAATTAAAAGTATTCGTTGTCAGCAGAAGAAATAAACTTGCTATAATAATTCCTTTGAATATTCCCAGTGTAGCGCCGAGTAACTTATCAAACGTTTTCGTAACTGTGTTTATACCTGAAATTTTTCCCGCAATGTATCCCGATAATATATAAACAAAAACAATAATCACAAGGAAACAGAGGAGGCTTAATAGCTTAGGTTCAATCTTAAGAAAACCGAATAATGTAGTGAACTTTTCATTATATCTGGTAGCGAGAAATAATCCGGCAATTATGCCTGCAAGGGAAAAGACACTGCGAAGCAGCCCGTTCTTCAAACCGAGCAATGCGAACATTAAAACAAGTGCTAATATTATTATGTCGAGAGTGTTCAAAACTTTTCTCTTAAGAAGTGTGGTAAATTGCAGAACCCATCAGAACCGGATATGGTATTCAGGAAAGTTTGCTCTTGATAATTTCCTGAATGACTTTACCGTCAATCTTTCCTTTTAGCTCTTTCATTACTTCGCCCATTACTTTTCCGAAGTCCTTCTGTGAAGCCGCGCCGGATTCGCTTATTATCTTTGAAATTATAACTCCCGCTTCTTCAGGTGACATTTGCTCCGGAAGGTATTCGCTGATTATGTCAAGCTGTGACTTCTCTTTATCTACGAGGTCCTGTCTTCCTGCTCCGGCAAACATTTCGATTGACTCTCTTCGCATCTTCGCCTGCTTGCTTAACAATTGTATTTCTTCCTCAGGATTCATTTCTCTGTTCATTCCGGATTTATCCATTTTCAAAATCTCCGCACGGATGGAACGAAGTGTATCCACTCTTGTATTATCCTTCGCCTTTAAAGCAGTATTCAGGTCTTCGTTTATTTTATTTTTTAAACTCATTTATTTGATCCGTGATGAATTAGTTGAATTGTCAGTTACTAAAACTTAATCCTTCTTACAATTGCCTGAAGACTTAGTTTGACAGCAAAGCCCTGTATTTTTCGGATTCACCGATGTATTTAGATTTAGGAAAGTCTGCTTTAATCCTGTCAAATGTTTTTTTTGCATCTGCAAAATTATCGGCTCTGTAATAATTCTTGGCAGCATAAAATAAATATTCATCTATGAACGGATTGTCTTTATCCATTCCTGCGGCTTTCTCGAATGTCTTTGCAGCTTCAGCATAATTATTTTTCGCCTCATAGATTGAAGCCATCCCGGCAACAGCAGCCACCTGCAGAATTTTATTGCTTCCTGAATAATCTTTATAATATTTCTGTGCGTTATCAAAATCTCTCACTGCATTATAAGAATTTGCCAGCATTATTTTTGCCATTTCACCGTTTTCGGTGGAGCCATATTCGTTCACGATATACTGAAGCCCCTTTGATAACCCGAGAGAATCACCGTTAATTGCCTGCTGAAAATTACCGGCGTTGTATATCTGACTTACCTTTTGAAGTTCGACTCCTGCAATTTCATTATTTGCTTTTCTCTTGTTAACGAGAAGAACTATTCCCGCAATTGCAATCACTACAATCGTAAGCGCAGTGTAAACATGCTTCTTGTTCTTTTCAAAAAAATCAACTGCCTTGTAATATACGGTCATTAATTTTTCTTCGGTATGGTGTTGTTGTTTAGCCATTAAATTGTTTAGACGTTAATTATAAATTTCAAACATGCAATATAAAGATTATGGATTTGGAATTAAAGGGAATTTTATATTATTGCGCTTCTTTTCTGCGAGGCAGTCTAAATCTCAATCATCCTGCATTTTCAATTGTTCCTTCAATAGATTTAATTTTTGATTTAATTTCATTAGATTAATATAAATTATCTCATTTTAGTAATTACATGCAAAGTAGACAATTACGGAAACTTGAAAATGAATTATGGAAGGCATCTGACATGTATTAATATAAATGTGGAGAAGGAGATTAAAGAATGGCAGGGAAAGATCCGGGATATGGTTTATGAATGGTGTAAAAAATGAATTTTAGATATAAAATTGTAGGGGCAACCCTTGCGGTTGCCCTGCGGAATGATGAGGGCGGGGGGTAAACCCGCGCCTACGAATTATGATTGTGCGGATGATAAAAGGGCGGGGGTAAACCCCGCCCGTACGATGAATGATTGAAATGAAATTAATTGATAAAAATGAACAGATATAATCCGAATATTCATAAACGAAAATCCATTCGATTAAAAGATTATGATTATTCGAAAGCAGGAATGTATTATATTACAATTTGCTGTCAGAAAAGAATATGCAGATTCGGGAAAATTGAAAATGAAATAATGTATCTAAATGAATTAGGTAAAATTGCCAATGATGAATGGCGAAAATTACACGAACGATTTAATAATATTGAATTGGATATATTTCAGATTATGCCAAATCATATGCATGCGATTTTAATAATGAATGATATTATTCCCGGATTAACAACCGGGGCGGGGGTAAACCCCGCCCGTACAACCGCCCGTACAACCGTCGAAAATAAATTAATATATTTGGGAGATATTATTGGTGCATTTAAATCTTTGGTATTTAATGAATGCCTGGAGATATACAAAATTCGAAATGAAATAATGGGAAAATTATGGCACCGTAATTATTGGGAGCATATTATAAGAAATGAAAAATCATATAATAGAATTGTCGAATACATTAATAATAATCCTATGAATTGGTCAAAAGATAAATTTAATACGGATATATACCCTGATTTTGATGTAAAAGATTTTACAGATGATTTTGATTCTGAAATAAAAAATAATAATTGATGTCCTACGAATACTACGAAGACAACCTCATAGAACAAACCCAATTGAATTGGCAGTCTGCATATCTTTAATACTCCCGCACTATTTTTTAAGCCCCAGAATTTTTTCTGCAAAAAAAGAGGAATCAGCCGGAGCTAATGAAATTAACTTCTTATAAACTGCTATGGCTTCATCATTTTTTTTCTCCTGCTCAAGTGTAATGGCTAGCTTTGTGTAGGGATATGTGTCCTTATTTTCGGGGTCAATCCGAATTAATTTTTTGTATTCGGCGGAAGCTTCGGGATATTTTTGCTGAACAAATAAAATATCCCCGAGATTCCTGATTGCTTCAGCAGAACCGGGATTGAGGCTGATCGCCTTGCTGTATGAATCTATTGCGTCATCATATTTTTTTTGTTTTAGAAAAACGTTGCCGAGCATTACATACCAGTGAAAGGAATTTGGGTCTAAATCAATTCCTTTATTGTACATTTGGATTGACTCATCATATTTCTGCAATTCCGATAATGCATTCCCGAAATCTTCGTAAACGTCTGCATATTTTCCGTTAAGTAAAATTGATTTGTTATAATTTGCAATCGCTTCATCATATTTTTTCTGACCCGCCAGCGCCATTCCCATATAATGGTATGTGTAAAAATAATCAGGATTTATTTCAAGGGATTTCTTATACAATGAAATGGCGCTGTCATAATCTTTTCTCTCATACAAAATGTAAGCCCAGTTATTGTATGCATCAACGGATTTAGGATCAATCTCGATTGCTTTCCTGAATAACTTTATTGCTTCGTCAAAATTCTTTTCATCATATTTAATGTAACCGTCGAGAGTATAAGCCATCGCATCATCGTCCGCAGGCGGATGTGTCAGAGCAAACTTAATCATGTCCATCGCCGCATCCTTATCCGCTTTTTCATAATTATAGTAAAGATAGTATGCAAGAAGATAAGGCTGTGTATATTTCAGAATATACTGGGACGCATCTTTTAAAATGTCGTCAAGCTCACTAAGAGTGCCGGTAAAGGTCCTTGAAGGTTCACCCAATACCCTGATAGTGAGATAAAGTTTTTGATCGTTTAAAACCACTTCACCCGAAATCCGGGTCTGCTTTTTGCCGAGAAAATTTTTAACATTCTGAAGAACTGATTTCAGAGATATTCCGGAACCTGGGATTACTATCTCCAGCTGCGAATCATAAACGACGGGCTTCACATCCAGTTTTTTATATGCGGTGTCTGCATTCGCTTTTATAACTTCAATCTGGTCAAGCAGCTTATTCACTATCGCCTGTCCTGTAATATTCTGCTTTTCAAGATCAGTCGGCACCTGGAACGGCTCAATGATTACTGTCTCTTTATTTAATTCCCTGTATATCAGCAGGCATATTACAATTATCGTCGTTATGATAATTATATCAAGAACTATACTCCTGATTGAGCTCAGGTTCTTTGAAGTTTTTTCTAACCTCTCTTTTGGATTCTCATTCTTTTTATCTTTTGTGTTCATTGTGTCCATACGTTTATTTGAATCCTCTTTTGATTTCCCCTGTTCAATCTTTTTTGAATTATCTTTTATATTTTCTTTGCTGATGGCGGTATGTGATTAAATTAAGACTGAAATTATTAATTATGGAAAAATATCTGTAAATATTTATATCTGAATTTTTGGTTGTATCCTCTGCCATCTGTCCGGAGTGATTGCTTTTTCAGTCAATGAAATCAGCATATTATATACTTCACCCGGCATTTCCTTATTTTGAAAATTCAAAAATTCTGTAATTTCATTATTGCTTGCCGACTTCATCATCCATGATACAGTGAACATGTTTTTTTCAGGAGAGATTGATCTTATCAATCTTCCCTCCATTTCAAGAATTTCCGCATCAGTATAATTTTCCCATAATATTTTGTTAAGTATGTCTTCCTCTTTGTTCATGTGATAGAGATTGAATCCGATAAACTCATTGAATAAGTAAAGAAGCTTAAGACCCGTTGCTTTCCTGTTATCATCAGATTCATCTAATTTTAATTTTAATTTTAATTCAGACAAAGCATCAGTAATCGCCTTGCCTATACGACGGTCAGTAACATGCTCTTTTTCAAATTCATTCACAACCTCCGCATTTATTTTTAAAATCATTGGCATTAAAAAAGTATCTTCGTGGTCTGCATGGTCATCAAAATTAATAACAGTTTGCCTGATTTTTTCTGAAGTTGAAACAGCTTCATCCTTATCAGTAAAATCTGTCTGCTGAATTGAAAGAGCCGTGTCAAACATCAGCGCCCTCAAAGCCTTGTGAACAAGATAAAATGTATTGAATCTATTATGATTAGTAGTAATTGTCTCCATTGAATTTAGCTTTAGTTAAAGTTTTAAAAAAATATTTTAGAATGAAACCGTATGATCTGTCGGGGATCAGTGATACAGATTATTTGGGAATTCAATTGAATTTAATCAGTGAATTTAATTATTCCTTCATTTAATCTCACCTCTAAAATCTTTATATTTATAAAAATTTCAAATGGCAGAAGATAAAGAAGAGCAGGACGAACTTCATTTTCGGGAAGACAGGGATGCACCGGGTATTCAAAAAAAATCTTTCGTTAAAGAGTTTTATGAAAGACACAGAATTTCTGTAGACTATGTTGTTCTCGCATTAATATCGATCTCGACTCTCACGACAGTATCTTTGAGCATATACATAATTATTGCAAAATATTTTTAATGTATTCCCGTTAATAATACGGGAGAAATTAAATTAATTAATTTAACCTATTGCCGAATAAATATTTTATTAACAACATTGGATTACTCAAAGCTTCCGGAAAAGACCTTATTGATTTTATTAACAGGATGTCTACTAATGACTTCCGGAAATTTCCTGCAGGTGAATTCAAAAAGACTGTTCTGACAACAGACAAAGGAAGGATTGTTGATTTAATAAATATTCTTAATATCCCTGAGCATCAGCTTATTATCACATCACATAATTTCCAGGACAATATAATCTCTCACCTCAATAAATACATTATAATGGATGATGTAATACTGGAGAAGGTTAAGGAAAATTATTTTAATATTATTGTCAGAGGAGAAAACCTGCCGGGGATTGCGCAGGAAATTCTTAATCAGGATATTGAGAAAAATAAGATTTATGAAACAGGGGAGAATGAGTATTTATTCATTGACGATTTTAAATCCGATTCTTTAAATATAATTTGCAAAGAAGATTCCCTGGATAAATTTAAACTGATATTCAAAGACTCACACGAACAAAGCTTTGAAGAGTATGAATATTTTCGAATCAATACCGGATTGCCGGAAGGAAAAAATGAATTCAATGACCAGATAAATCCAATGGAGTGCGGTCTTGACAGGTATATTTCATTTGTAAAGGGCTGCTACATAGGTCAGGAAGTAATAGCCCGTCTTGATTCACAGGGTAAGAGACCGAAGCAAATGGTGAAAATTAATTCCGGTGATGAACTTAAAAAGAACGATAAAATTTTTACAGATGATAAGGAGTCGGGATTTATTTCAAGCGCAATAAATTATGACGGAAAGAATGCTGCGCTTGGATTTATCAGAAGCGTAAGTCTGGATTTCGATAAAGATTATTTTGTGGATACCGGGGACGGAGGAAGAACTAAAATCAGCATTTCAAATTGATAAGCTTTCGTTCAAACATAGAAACATACAAACATACAAATATACAATTATAATACATTAAAAAAGAAAGCTTCTTTAAAAATTAATTCAGAAAAAAAATTTACTTTAAACAAATAAAATAAATATGTTAGAAAAAATTCAATCCATTTTAGGAAAAGAGAGTGAGTCTTTATTAACTTATGAAAGCAGGACAATACCCAAAGCTATGCTTCATCTTCCCGGCGGGGATTTCATTGACAGAGTCTGGATGAACAGTGACAGGTCGCCGAATGTTTTAAGAAACATGCAGACGATTTATAATGCAGGCAGACTCGGAGGAACGGGTTATGTTTCGATACTTCCGGTAGACCAGGGAATCGAACATTCAGCCGGAGCTTCATTTTCGCCAAACCCGATTTATTTCGATCCGGAGAATATAGTGAAGCTTGCTATTGAAGGCGGCTGTAATGCAGTGGCATCAACCCTTGGCGCCTTGGGTTCGGTTGCGAGAAAGTATTCTCATAAAATTCCGTTCATTATGAAATTAAATCATAACGAGTTTTTATCTTACCCGAATAAATACGACCAGATTTTTTTTGGAAATGTTGACCAGGCATTTGATATGGGAGCTGTCGCAGTTGG